>DASSJN010000134.1:0-27245 GCA_035691185.1 Steroidobacteraceae bacterium | reverse complement strand
CTGGGGCCCGGGCCGCTACGACGCGTTGCTCGACAAGGACGGCAAGGCCTTCCGGCCGGACGGCAAGCAGGCTGGAACCCTGATTCCGCCAGCATTCGGCCTGGCCGGTGTCAACCTCCACACGTGGACGGGCTTCGGCTCCGTCCCGTACTGGAATGCGTATGTGGCCGTGACGCAGATGCATGGCCAGGGCACGTTCTTCGACGCGCGTCTCGCGGATCCGAACCAGTATCCAGTGTCGGCACGAACCGGGTCCTACGACACGCGCGGTACGCCGGATCTCGTCACCTCGAAGCTCGCGGCGCTGCACTTCTACCAGATCGCGCTTCCGGCGCCGAAGCCGCCGACCGGCAGTTTCGACGCAAGCGCAGCCGCACGCGGCAAGGTGCTGTTCAACGACAAGGCCGATTGCGCCCGCTGCCACGTGCCGCCCCTGTTCACGGAACCCGGCCATAACCTGCACAGCCCGGCGGAGATGGGCATCGACTCCTTCCAGGCCGACCGCTCTCCGACGCACATGTACCGCACGGCGCCGCTGGCGGGGCTCTGGACTCACCAGAAGGGCGGCTTCTATCACGACGGCCGGTTCGCCACGCTCGGCGCCGTGCTCGATCACTACGACAGCTGGTTCGGTCTCTCGCTGACGGCGGCGGAGAAGCGCGACCTGGCCGAGTATCTGAAATCGCTCTGAGCTGAAAGCGGCCTTGCGTGGGCCGGCGCGTCTTGCCTGTTTGCCGGCGTTCTGGCGATGATGGGCCATGGCCCTGGCCTCACTCGTGCTGCTGCGGACGCTGCTCGCGATCGGTCGCGGCTTGCCATGAAGCGCGACCTCGACCGCTACGCGGCGAAGCGCAAGTTCACTCGCACGCCGGAGCCGGGGCCCAGGGTTGCGGACGAGCGCCGTGGACCGCTGCTGTTCGTCGTGCAGAAGCACGCCGCGCGACGGCTGCACTACGATTTCCGGCTGGAGCTCGACGGCGTGCTGAAATCCTGGGCGGTCCCGAAAGGACCGTCGCTCGACCCCGCGGACAAGCGGCTCGCGGTCGAGGTCGAGGATCACCCGTTCGATTACGCGTCGTTCGAAGGCGTCATCCCCGAGAAGGAGTACGGCGCGGGCAACGTCATCGTGTGGGACTGCGGTGTGTATTCGCCGGACGAAGGCCAGCAATACTCCTTCGGCGACCGTCGTGCAGCGGAGGTGCGTCTGCGTCGTGAGCTGGCGAACGGCAAGCTGAGTTTCTTTCTGCGCGGCGAGAAGCTCAAGGGCTCGTTCGCGCTGGTGCGCACATCGACCACCCCCAGGCAGTGGCTCTTGATCAAGCACCAGGACCGGTTCGCGCAGCAGAACGACGTGCTGGCGCGCGCGCAGTCGGTCCTTTCGGGCCGCACGGTCGAGGACCGGCCGCCGGCCGTTCCAGCGGCGCAGATCGACGTCGAGCGTCTCGCGCCCACGGGTCCCACGGAGACGATGCCCAAGTCGATGAGCCCGATGCTCGCGGAGATCGGCGATGCGCCTCGTTCCGATCCCAGGTGGTCCTACGAACCCAAGGTCGACGGCTACCGCGTCATTGCCTTCCTCCAGGACGGCAAGGTGCGACTGCAATCGCGTCGCGGCATCGACCTGACGCCTGCGTTCCCCGAGATCACGGCAGAGCTCGCGGCCCAGGCCGTCGATCGGATGATTCTCGATGGTGAGATTGTCGCGCTCGATGCCACGGGCCGACCGTCGTTCAATGCGCTGCAGAACCGGGCCACCCTGAAGCATCCAGCGGAGATCGCGGAGGCGCAACGCCAGGCGAGCGTCGTGTTGTTGTGCTTCGACCTGTTGCATTTCGCGGGACTCAACCTTCGCGGCAACGCGTACGTCGACCGGCGCCGGTACCTCTCGCAGTGCCTGCTGCCTTCGGCTCACGTCCAGCTCGTGCACGCTTCGGACGATGCCGAACGACTTTACGCGGCGGCGCTCGAGAGCGGCTTCGAAGGCATCGTCAGCAAGCGCAAGGACAGCACGTATCAACCGGGCCGTCGCTCGCAGGCATGGCTCAAGATCAAGGCGGTCCAGAGCTCGGAGTTCGTGGTCGGTGGGTACACCCAGGGCAAGGGTGCGCGCGAAGCTCTCGGCTCGCTTCTGCTGGGCTACTGGCAGGGCGACGAGCTGCACTACGTGGGCCACGTCGGCTCGGGGCTCGACGACAAAGTCTTGCGGCACCTGCGTGAGCGGCTCGCCGGCTTGACCACGAAACGATCGCCGTTTGCCGAGAAACCGCCCCTCCATCGACCGACGAGCTGGCTCGAGCCCGAACTCGTGGCGGAGGTGAATTTTGCGGGGTGGACACCGGACGGATACCTGCGCGCGCCGGTCTTCCTGCGGCTGCGCGACGACGTCGCGTCGCACAGCATCGTGAGCGGCCCGGGCGAGCGCGCGGCGGCCCCTGCCAACGAGGCGTCCGTCGCGACCCATGTCGAGGAAGTGCTCTCGCAGCTCGAAAACAAGGCGAACCGCATCGAGCTGCGCGTCGGCGAGGCTCGCATTCGCGTCACCAACCTCGACCGCGAATACTGGCCGGGCAACCCTCGCGCGCGGCAAGCGGCCATCACCAAGCGCGACCTGCTGCGCTACCTCGTCCGAGTGTCGCCCTACATGCTGCCGCACCTGGAAAACCGTCCGCTCACCATGATCCGCATGCCCGAGGGCATCAACGGCGAGCGCTTCTTCCAGAAACACTGGAGCCAGGAACGCCCGGAATTCGTCGAGACCGTCACCGTGTTTTCCGGGCACAAGGACGAGCAGCACGAATACCTGCTCGCGAACAACCTGCCGTCGCTGCTCTGGCTGGGCCAGGTGGGCACGCTCGAATTCCACGTCTGGCATTCCCGCGCCCAGGTCGGCCCGGACGCCGCGACCCAGCGCACCGACTACTCGAGCTCGCTCCAGGCGCTCGAATCGTCGGTGCTCAACTATCCGGACTACCTGGTATTCGACATCGACCCCTACATCTATTCCGGCAAGGAAGCGAAAGGCGCGGAACCGGAGCTCAACAAGAAGGGCTACGCCACCGGCCGGCGCGTCGCGTTCTGGCTGCGCGACCTGCTGAAGGAGATGTCGCTCGAGGCCGTGGTGAAGACGTCGGGCAAGACCGGGCTGCACGTGTTCGTCCCGATCGAGCGCACCGTGACCTTCGACCAGGCGCGCGCGCTCTGCGAGATGGTGGGGCGCCACCTGATGCGGGAGCACCCCCGGGAGATCACGATGGAATGGGCCATCGAGAAGCGCACGGGGAAGATCTTCTACGACTACAACATGAACGTCCGCGGCAAGACCCTGAACGTGGCCTATTCGCCCCGTGGCGTCCCCGGCGCACCCGTGTCGATGCCCCTGACCTGGGAGGAACTGGAGGCCGCCGAACCGACCGATTTCACACTTTCCAACGCGCTGGCGCGTTTGGACAGGACCGGCGACCGGTGGCATGATGTATTTTCGATGAAACAGAGCCTTGCGAAGGCCCTGGCAGGCAACGGCGCCAAGAAATCCTGACGGAACAGAAAGGGGCACACATGGCCGCACCACGCTCCATCGGCTCGCTCACCGTTTCATTCGGTCTCGTCGCCATTCCGGTCAAGCTCTATTCAGCGACGCAATCGACCGGGCAGATCTCCTTCAACATGCTGCACAAGGATTGCGGCTCGCGCCTGAAGCAGCAGTATGTGTGCCTCAAGGACGGCCAGGTCGTCGAGCGCGACGACATCGTCAAGGGCTACGAGTTCGCCAAGGACCAGTACGTCGCTTTCACGACCGACGAGATCAAGGCGCTCGAGGAAGTAGGCACGCACGCGGTCGAGATTTCGGAGTTCGTACCGATCGAGGCGATCGATCCGGTGTACTTCGACAAGACCTACTACCTCGCACCCGACAAGGGCGCGTCTAAGCCCTATGCGCTGCTGACGGAGGCGCTCAAGGAAACGAAGCGCTGTGCGGTCGGACGCTGGGCGTCCAAGGGCAAGGCCTACATCGTGATCCTGCGGCCGGTCGACGGGATCCTGGCCATGCAGCAGCTGCGGTTCGCCTCGGAGGTCCGGCCTGCCCGGGAAGTCGAGGTCGCGAAGACCGACGTGAAACCCGCTGAGCTCAAGCTCGCGCGGCAGCTCATCGACCAGCAGCAGGCCGACCTGTTCGACCCGACGTCGTACGTCGATGAGGTCAGGGGCCGCATCGAAGCGGCCATCCAGAAGAAGGTGGAGGGCCAGGAGATCTCGGTCTCCGAGGCGCCCGTCGAAAGCAGCGGCAAAGTCATCGACCTGATGGAGGCACTGCGCGCAAGCCTCGAAAAGACGGAAGCGGCGCGTGCCTCGGCGTCGAAGCTCGGCCCGCGCAAGGCGGCGAAGCGCGTCGAAGAGCCGAGGCCCGCGGCCCGTAAGTCGGCCAAGCGGTAATCGCTTCGAGGCCAGCGATGCAATCCTACAGCGTGCGGGACGTCGAACGAGTCCTGCGCCTGTCCCGCAGCACCATCCAGGGCCTGATCAAGGGCGGATTCGTCAGGCCTTCGCGCGGTCCGCGACGTCAGTACCGCTTTTCGTTCCAGGACCTGATCGTGCTGCGCACGGCACGCGCGCTCACGCAGGCCAAGGTGCCGCCTCGACGCATCCGCCGTTCGCTCGAAGACCTGCGTCAGCACTTGCCGGAGACCGCACCGCTGTCGGGTCTCAGCATTCGCGCGATCGGAGACCGCGTGGTCGTGCGCGATGGCAAGACGCACTGGCAGGTCGACGACGGCCAGTACGTGCTCGAGCTCGACGTGAGCGTCGCTCACGGCGAGCTGCGCGTGGTGGAGCGACACGAGCCGGTCGCTCACACCACGAAGCAGCCGCGAGACTGGTTTACCGAGGGCCTGCAGCTCGAGACCGTCGATCCGCGCGCGGCGCAGGAGGCGTACCAGCGCGCCGTCGACGACGATCCCCACAACACCGCCGCCTGGATCAACTGGGGGCGCCTGCTGCACGAGCAGGGTGGCAAGAGCGAAGCGGAGTCGGTGTATCAGCGTGCACTGCGCACGTGTGGACCAGATTCGCTGCTCATGTTTAATCTCGGGGTCGTGCTCGAGGACCTCGGGCGGCCTGGTGCGGCGCTCGACGCCTACCAATCCGCACTGGAGGAAGATCCGGACCTGGTGGACTGCCACTACAACCTTGCGCGGCTGTACGAGTCGCTCGGCAAGCCGCAGCACGCGATCCGGCACCTCGGTCAGTACCGCAGACTGGTGATGAGCGTTCACGGCTGATTGCCAGGAGCCATGGAATGGCGATCTGGGTAGGCACTTCCGGCTACAACTATCCCGAATGGAAGGGCAGCTTCTACCCGGAGAAGCTGCCGGCCGCCCAGATGCTGCCGTATTACGCCGAGCGGCTCTCCACCGTCGAAATCAACTACACTTACTACCGCACGCCGAACAAGAAGATTCTCGCAGGTTGGAACACCGCGACGCCGGAGCGGTTCAAGCTGACGCTGAAGGCACCGAAGCGCATCACGCATGACGCGCGACTGAAGGACTGCGCGGATCATCTGCAGTACTTCATCGATACCGCGGCGACGCTCGGACCCAAGCTCGGCGCCCTGCTCTTCCAGCTGCCTCCAAATTTCAAGCAGGACCTGGCGGTGCTCGATGCGTTCCTGGAGTCGGTTCCATCAGGCACCGTCGCCGCGTTCGAGTTTCGGCACGGCTCCTGGCTCAATGACGAACTCTATCGGCGGCTGGAAGCACGCAACCTGGCGCTGTGCGTCGCCGACAGCGAGACGATGGCGACGCCGGTACAGGTCACGGCGGATTACGCGTACTTCCGGTTACGCGACGAAGGCTACACGCCGGACGACATCGCGCGCTGGGCGCAGACCATCCGCGACAGGACCGGCGGCTGCAAGGACGTGTTCGTGTACTTCAAGCACGAGGAAGCCGGCAAGGGGCCGCAGTTCGCCCGACTCCTGCTCGAAGCGTTGGGCCTGCAGTGAGTCGGGCGGGCGGCGTGTCGCGGGCTAGCGCAGCGGCGGCATCCTCCAGATTCCACCTCTGCCCGGGGCGACCGTCTTCTGCTTCTTCTCGTGCGACGAGCGCCCGCGCAAGGCCGCCGCGTCGTCACCGATCGTCGGAATGAACTGCGGCGGGACGCGGACCCGGGTCGCCTGCTCGAACGCATATGCGAGGGCGATCAGCCGTGGCTCGTCCCAGCGCCCGCCGATGAACGACACGCCGACCGGCAGCGGCCCGACGAAGCCCGCGGGCACCGTCACGTTCGTGTAGCCTGCGACGGCGGGCGGACCCGACGACCCGATGAACGTCGAGAAGTCGCCGCCGAGGTCGCCGTTGACCGGGTCCGTGACCCACGCCGGTCCGTTGGTCGGGGCGATGATGGCGTCGAGGTTCTCGCTTGCCATCAGGGTGTCGATCGCCGCCTGCGCGCCCTGAGTCGCGATCGCGCGCTGCGCCGCGCATTCGGCGTCGCGACCGTTCGTCTGCTGCGCGATCTCGAAGAGCAGCGAGTTCCAGTTCGACTCGGGACCGCCGGATTCCAGCTCGGGATGGTCGTTGTTGAAATCGATCAGGTCCTGGAGCGTCTTGGGGTAGCCGGGGCCGGTGTACGTCTGCAGGTACGTGGCGATGTCGGTCTTGAACTCGCACAGCAGCGCCGGGAACTCCGCGTCGGCCCAATCGCCGAACGGGATGTCGACCGGGTCGATGACGGTCGCCCCCGCGGCACGGAGCGCCGCGATCGTCTGCTCCATGATCACGGACACGCGCGCGTCCACCGGTTCGCCGCCGACCTCGAAGCTGAACTCGCGCCAGACACCGATGCGGGCCCCCTGGAGTGCGGCGCCGTCGAGGAACTGCGTGTAGTCGGTGAAGGCGTGGCCGACCTGCTCCGCCGTTGCCGGATCGTCGGGGTCCACCCCGGTCATCGCGCCGAGCAGCACCGCGGCGTCGGTCACGTTGCGGGCCATCGGTCCGGCGGTGTCCTGCTCGGCCGAGATCGGGACGATGCCCGCCCGGCTCAGGAGCCCGAGCGTCGGCTTGATGCCGGCGTTCGCGTTCGCGCCCGACGGGCAGACGATCGAGCCGTCGGTCTCGGTGCCGACGGCGGCAACGGCGAGGTCAGCGGACGCGATGACGCCGGAGCCGGAACTCGAGCCGCAGGGGTTGCGGTCGAGGACGTAGGCCATGTTGGTCTGGTCGCCGATCCCGCTCCAGCCGCTCGACGACGGTGCGGACCGGAAGTTCGCCCACTCGGACAAGTTGGCCTTGCCGATGATCAGGGCACCAGCGGCCTCGAGCTGCTGCACGATGAACGCGTCGTCCGGCGTGCTGCCGGCAAGCGCCCAGGAACCGGCCGTCGTGGCCATGCCGGTGGTGTTGATGTTGTCCTTGACTATGATTGGGATGCCGAGGAGCGGTCGGTCGTCGCCGGCGCGGCGTGCCGCATCCGCCGCACGCGCATCGGCGAGCGCCGTTGGACTGACCGTGATGACGGCGTTGAGCGTCGGGTTGAGCTTGCGAATCCGGTGCAGGTAGAACTGGGTCAGCTGCACGGATTTCAGTCGCCGCCCGTCCATCAACTGCTGGAGCTCCGGGATCGTGGTCGCGTCGACGTCGATGCCCGCGACGCGGGTGTCGGTCGGGTTGGGCGCGAAGCCGCTCGGCGGTGCGGCGTAGGACTGCCCGAGCACGAGTGCCAGAAGGGTCGTGAGAACGAGAGATCGCAGAAGACGAGTAGTCATCGCACGGGACCTCCACGAAGTCGGGTGGGCCGGTCAACCGGGACGCTGCGGGTTGCCGCCATTTTGAACCGCATTTACATTGAGATCGAGCGCATTCAGCGCGGCGCGCCTCGCTTTGTACGCTATCGTTCGCCTCGCTTAAGCGCTAATTGCCCTGCGAATTGCGTCATTGACACGCTCGTCGGCCTCCGGTTGGCGCGAGAGAATCGCGCTAACTACGGCTGCAGGATCGTCAGAAGTGTTCGTCATGATCCCGAAGTCGCGAGTTGTGCCGGCGCTCGATCGAAAGGGGAGATCACATGCACGGACGCTCATCGGTCGCGGGTTTGGCTCCGGCGGCCATCGTCACGATCATCCTCCTCGCCTGCGCGAGCGACGCCACTTTCGCCCAGACGAGCCCCGCGCCGCTCAAGTTCGTGGATGTCACGCCGGCGACCGGCATCGCGTATAGCGGCCCGAGCTGGTCCGTCGCCTGGGGTGATGCGAACAGCGATGCGCTGCCCGACGTCTACTTCGGCAATCATGGCGAATTGCCCAGCCTGTTCCTGAACCGCGGCAACGGGCGATTCTTCGAAATCGAATCGTCGAAGTTCGCGCGTGTGATCTCCGACAGCCACGGCGCCGCCTGGGCGGACTTCGACAACGACGGCGACCAGGACCTGGTCGAGCTCGTTGGCGCGCAGCGCGGCACCGGAACCAAGTCGAACCACCTCTACGTCAACGAGAACGGAGTGTTCCGTGACC
This sequence comes from Steroidobacteraceae bacterium, assembly GCA_035691185.1. GTDB lineage: Bacteria > Pseudomonadota > Gammaproteobacteria > Steroidobacterales > Steroidobacteraceae > RPQJ01. The sequence continues at coordinate 18,739 of DASSJN010000134.1, read as the reverse complement.
GAGCGATCGAGCGCGGCATCGATGACCTGTACGGGCGTGGCCGTGATCCGGTCTGGTTCGACTGGGACGGGGACAGTCGGCTCGACTTGCTCGTGCTGAACGATGTTCGCCCCGAGGGTCCGTCGGCGCTGTATCGCAACCACTGGGGATATTTCGAGAGGACCAACGCGCTGGGCGCGATCGACCACACGAGGTTCCCGCTGCTGGGCTCGTTCGTGCCCGGGAAGACGCACGTCGTCGTCAGCGGCCCGCGATTTCCCGCCCGCGTCCACGACACCAACCAGTTGAGCCCGTTGCCGCTGACGGATCTGCGGGTCGCGCTCGGCATTCCGACGGCGTCTGCGGTCTCGGATGCGGCTCTCGTCGACCTGAACGGCGACGGCATCGACGACATCCTCCAGGCGCGAGGGGGCATGGGGCCCGATGCGATGATCCATGACGGCCAGATCTGGTCGCGAGTGCAGCTGGGGCTCCAGGGCGGCTCGCGAGGTTTCGATTTCGAGGCCACGGGGACGGTCGAATTCAGGCTCTCGCCATGGAACCAGCTGTGGTGGAACACGGGTGTCGTCTATATCGGCAGCGGAGGGATCAATCCGCCGACGAGCGCGATCAGGCTGTCACCGAGCGATCCCCTGGTCCACGGGCTCGCCGTCCCGCGCGGCGAACGCGGCGTGTACATCGGGTACGACCCGGGCACGGGGAAGTGGCAACTGCGTGTAGTGAGCACCGGGTGGCAGGAGGCCATCGTCCTGATCAAGGCGGCCTCGCTCAGCAATCTCGAGACGGTGGGGTTCAAGCCATTCGTGCCATCGCACAAACCCGCCGTGCTGCTGAGCGCCGGGACGAGTTTCTACGACGCAAGCACCGCTGCGGGCTTCAGCGACCCTTCGATCGCGTCGAATTGCTTTTCTGTCGCGGTCGCGGACTTCGACAACGACACCGACGTCGATGCCATGATGACGTGTTCCGCGCCGCTGCCATTCCGGAACGTCCCGAACCGGCTGTTCCGCAACGACGGCAGCGGCCGATTCAGTGGCGTGCCCGACGCGGGTGGCGTGCGCCGGCCTGCATCCGGCGTGACGGACGGTGTCGTCACCGCAGACTTCGACCTCGATGGATTCCTGGATCTCGCTGTTACGAACGGGGGCGGCATCCCGCTACCGATGCCAAATGGCCCCTCGCAGGTGTTTCGCAATGCGAGCTGGCAGGCCGGGAACCGGAACCATTGGCTGCAGGTGGACCTGCGCGGGGTGCGTTCGAATCGCGACGGCATCGGCGCGCAACTGGTGCTGAACGCCGGGGGCAAGACCCAGCGACGCATGCAGCGCAATGGTGTGCACGCCTCCGGCCAGGACTTCCAGCGCGTCCACTTCGGACTGGGCAGCGCCACGACGGTGCAATCACTGGAGGTGATCTGGCCGAACGGTACGCGCCAGGTCGAATACGGCCTGCCGATCGACCAGGTCGTGCAGATCGTCGAGGGCCAGCCCTGGTGGCGGCCGTTTGCCGTCAACCCGTCCGCGCAGGCGTTCGGCGACGTACCGCTGTCATCGACCAGGACGCTAGAGTTCAAGCTGACGAACCGGCGCAAGACGACGCTGCCGATCGCCAGCGTGCGGTCGGTCGGCATGCAGGCTGGACAGTTCGCGGTGTCGCACCTGTGCGGGACGTCGCTCGTCGCGGGCGGCTCCTGCGTCATCCACGTGACGTTCCGGCCGACGACGGTCGGCTATCGCTCGGCCAAGTTGATGGTCGTGGCCGGCGAGCGTTCCGTGCTGTTGGCGAACCTGGGAGGCCGGGGGATCGGGCCCTGACCTTACTGGTTGAACGTCCTGTTGTTGCTGACGACCGGCAGCGAGTCGACCCATGAGTAGGAGTCCGGCGGCTCCGGGTGTGTGGTGCGGACCCAGAACATGTAATCGACGTGCAGTTGATCGCGCGCGTACCTGAAGAGTTGCGACATGGTCCAGTACTTCGTCGAATAGCCCGAGGTTGCGTGCAGGTGTCGGTAGCAGATGTCTTCGACCTGTCCGAAGAGCGGCATCTTGTACTGGAACTGGTCGTAGAACGGATAGGTTCGGTTGACCAGCGCCCAGTTGTCCGGCAATACGTCTGGCCCACCCATGATCACGCCTTTGCCCACGACGGCACTCGCGATGCTGCCGATGTACGCCTGGTTGCGAGGAAAGAAGTTCATGTACCAGAACACGCGCGATCTCGGCAGGCTGTTCGCCGCCGAGGTCAGCATGTTGATGTAGGCGTCGCGATACTTTTCCGGCGTATAGCCGTAGGCGTCCAGTATCGCCGCGTCGAAGCCAAGCGAGGTTTCCTGAGTGGCAATGCCTTCGAAATTTGGATGACTGTCGAAGCGGGCTCCTAACGCCCGGACGAGTGCATTGAACCGACCGACCACGTACGGCGACCAGCGCACGACGGTGTAACCGCCCGCGCGATTTCTCAAGGTGTACTTGTCCAGGTAGGTGGGGGTCGGCCGTTCCAGGATGAACGTCTTGTCCTCGATCATCACGACCAGGCGCATGCCGTAGGCGGCGGCCCAGTTGAGGTCTGATTGGATCTCGGAGAAGTTGTAATTGCCGAGCGTGGGCTCGAGCTGTCGCCACGTGTAGCGCTTGGACATGCCGACCACGCCCGGCTTGATCGAATCCGTCATCACGGTCTGGGTGCGCCAGTACGCGTCGCGCAATATCGACACGTAATGTCCGGGGTGGTATTTCCGGCCGACGATGGCCGTCGTCGTCGATGTCGCGGTCACGGTGTCCGCAGAGACGTCGCCCGAGTTCGTCGTCGTCGACGCCAACTCCGGAATCGTCGACCCGCCGAGCGCAGCGGCGCCATCACCGCAGGCATCGGATCCCGACAGGGCCACCGGTGCAGCAACCTCGATGGCATCGGCCAGACTGGTGCCCACGAAAATTCTCACCGCCGAGCTGCCGGTGTCGCGCAGGCAAAGCTTCGAGTCCACGGAGACCTCGAAGTCGACGCCATCCGAGTGGCCCGGCCACGCGGCCAGCGAGGTGTTGAGCGTTCGAGAGGTCGCGAGCCTGGCGCTGTCCGCGTTCTCGAGGTTCACGCCACTCGCTGCATCGAACGGAAGCGTGGATTCAACGACCCCGCTGAATTGCTGCTGCTCGGTCGACGAAATGAGCCTGAGTTGCCACTGCTCGCTGTTCTTGCGCGAAACGAGCAGGCCGTTTTCGGCCGTGGCTGCAAGCGCTGCCGACGAAAACAGGGACATGACGAGCAAAGGCAGCAACGCGCGGGAACTGACGGACATCCAGGTTTCTCTCCGTGTAAAGAATCGGCGATGTGACGGCGCAGCTGTTCGGCAGCTCGGCACGCCTGTCACTGGATCGCGACGCGGAGCGTGGGAGACGCAGCCCTGAAGTAGTCATGCCGCCTGGCAGCGCGCAGTCTTCAGGCTCGAGTCACGGAGCGCAACCCAGACCGTTCCCACTCTGGATGTATGCAAACGAAACTCGCAGGTCCGCTGAGAAATATTGGCGTTGCCATTTGCGGAGAGAACTGTCGTTGTCCCGGACTAGGGCGCGCCGCCGCCTCCGACGCACTGGTCCAGCCAGGCGCGACCGTACGGATACGCGGCGATCACGGGAAGGGCGTCCCTCCAATCCAGTTCGCCCGGAGTCTTGGCCCCCCTGTGCGTCCAGAAGAGATACGAGTTGACGCAGACGCCGCTGGTGCGCGGCGAGAGTTCGTCGAAGTCACCGAAGGTGCCGCGCACCGCGAACTGGAAAATGCAGTCGAGTCCGCAATCGGGCACGAGGTACGAGTCGTTCTGGGCGCTGTTCGAGCGGCAGCCCTCATGACGCGCTAGAACCTCGTACACGCTCGATGTCCTCGAATACAGGGTGCGGTTGTCGGGCAGCAGGTCGGGGCCGGACATGCAGCCGCGATTGTCGGGCACGGCAGAAATCGCCGCCGACACGTCGTATAGATAGTGCTGACCGCCACGAAGGAAGTTCAGGTAAGCCATGCACCGGCTCTGCCGGAATGCGGCACCACATTGACTGACGAGTTCGATCAACCCGTCGCGCCAGGCCTCCGCGGTGTATGTCCCGCCATCCGCGACGTCCTGGGAGTAGGCACCGTTCAGGCCGAGCGCCGACTCCTGGAAGATGAGGCCTTCGAATCGCGGGTCGCCGTCGAACCTCGCAGCGGCGGCCTGCATCATTGCGACGTACGCCTCGATGACGATCGGCTCCCACATGAAACACGTCGCAGCGCCATTTCCATCCGCATTGAGTGCCGAGTGCTGCGCCTGCAGGTACACGGGGCAGGGGTTCTTCGTCGGACTGGTGTGGAAACTCTTGAACTCGACGAACATCCAGACTTGGCAGTCTGGATTCCGCGAACCGGCGATTGCCTGCAGTACACGGTCGTACGATGAAAAATCGTAGACCCCGGCCCGTGGCTCGATCTCGACCCAAGGTCGACGCCAGACGATGCCGCGCACCCCCGCCTGTTCACAGAGCATGACGGCATCCGCCGCGGTATCCCCGTAATGCGGCGCGAAATAGTGACCGTAGTTCGCCTTGCGTGGAAACGTCACAGTCACGTTGAAAGCTGGCAAGGCCTTCGTAGTCGTGCCGTCGCTGACTCCGATGACGATGTCCTCGTGCGTTCCCACGTGGGCGACCGCCGGCGTTCCCCACAGCCGGCCGGTGGACGTGTTGAACGATGCCCAGGACGGCTTGCTCGCGACCGTGTAGCTCAGTGCGTCGGTGTCAGGGTCTGTGGCGACCGCCTGGAAGCTGTAAGGCTCGCCGACGACAGCGATGTCCGAGGGGGCGCCCTCAATGGTCGGGGCGGCGTTCGTCGGTTTGTTTGGCGCCTCGCTGCCAGCGTCCGGGTCGCTCTGCGTGGGTGCCGGTGGTGGTGACACCGTTGCGGACCGCTCGTCACCGTCCCACCGGCACGCCGAGTTGGACAATGCGAGCGCCACGATGAGCGCCTGCGCCAGAGCCGTAACCGCAACTTTCATTCGCTTTCCCCGAACTAGCCCAGCAATGGAGCCGGTCCAGGGGAGGCGCGGACGGACAGTGGCCGGGAACGGACGGCAAGGCGTCCGTTCGATTACGAGATGCGTCGCACCCCGGCAACCCCGCTGTCATGGCCTCTGAGCCGAAGACCGGTGGCTTTGCGTCCCCGCCTTTCGACGGGTTTGCCTTTTCTCCTACAGACCGCAGTATTCGGGCGCGGCGTGGTTCGGTCAACGGCTGCAAGCGAAGCGAACAAGGCTTCCAGCCTCACTCGATTGCAATCGTTAGGGCTGCGTCACAGTTTGCACGGACGACGGGCGCGTGCCGTTGCCCCATTCGGCGCGGCAGCCCCGCCGGACTTCAACGCAAGGCCTGGGTGGGCTCCGTGACTTGAAGGATTCGATCGGCGGCAACGTTGCGGAGCGTCTGCACTACGCCGCTCGGCCAGTACACGGTGACGGTCGTCGCGGCCGTATTGCTCCCCAGGCCAAAATGCAGTCGCTGGTGATTCTGGGCGAATCGATGCACGCCACCGGACTGCTCGCGAAGCTGACTGACACCGCCCGCCGTCACGATGACCTTCGCACCGACGCCGTCCCGATTGGACTGTACGCCCCGCAACTTCAGCTCCAGCCAGTGATTGGCGTTGCGTCTATTGCGAAACAGCTGGTAGGGACCGCTGCAGTAGGGCGCTTCTCCGTAACCATTGGTGATGAACAGGTCCAGGAAGCCATCGTTGTCGAAGTCGGCAGAAACGGCTGTATCGCCCCGCCCTGCCGTCGACCCCGCTGCGCCGCCGGCCAACGGCACGACCCGAAATACGCCGCGGCCGTCGTTCTCGAGCAGCATGTTCGGTCGATTCTGCACCTGGCCCCGGCACACCATGTAGACGTCCATGTCCATGTCATTGTCAAAGTCCCCAGCGACGACCGAATCACACGCGGTCCTGGCATCGAGCGCCGGATTGCCAGTGGCGGCGACGAAGCCGGTCGGGGTCTGCAGCAGCAACCGGTCGGCAATGGCCAGCGTGGAGGGATTGAGGTTGATATGTCGCAGACCGGTGATATCCGCCGAAGCGGTGATCTTCACGTTGACAGCAAGCGGTTCCGCTCGACTTGCGAGGACGGTCCAGGTTTCCGCGGCGGCGTCATACCCGATGTAGAGACCGAAATTCTGCCCCGCCGTATGAGTCTTCATGCCGCGGACAGCGGCGTCCGAAGCCGACACCGTGAAGGGATTCGACGAGGGGTGAGCTCCAGCAGCGCCAATGAATATGCTGGGGGCGCGGACCTCCCAGGCAGGTCCGAGGGTGAACGTGAGTTGACAGTTGCATTTGAACGCTACACCGCGCTCGGTCCCTTCGACGTTGAAATGGCTCTTGAGTGTCCTGCTGTTCGCCAGAATCGCGTCGGACGCCTTCGGATCCAGGGTAGCAAGATAGAAATCGGGGCGCAGATCGCCGTTGAAGTCTTCGATTGCCACGTCGCGAACATACGGCGTGACGGGCATGTTCAGTTGCCGGCGTAAGTCAACCGATGCATCGGTACCGAATACGGCGATACGCTGGGGGTAATACTCGGTGTGAATGATCAACATCCGACGACCGTCACCGCGAAGCTCGCTCATCTGCGCAAAGAGGCTGTTCGTCTTGTTGGACAAGGTGGAAAAGCCGGCCAGATCGAACAGGCCCCCGGACTGTTGAAAATAGGCACTTGGCGCACCACCATCCGGTCGGTACAGGTTGGAGAAGAATAGATCGAGGTGACCATCGTCGTTCCAGTCCAGCCACAATGGCGTGCGTCCCCGCCCCAGCGGATAGTTGACCCCTCTCTCGACCGCTTCGTCGGTCAGGATCCCGGAATTGTTGACCAGCAGCAGGTTCGGGCTCGAACCGGCGCCTTCGCCGGCCCCTGACAACTCCATGATGTCCTGGTCGCCGTCGTTGTCGAAGTCTCCCCAGGCCGCCCCGTGCTTGTCGGGCGCTGACGGGTCGCTCCATCTGGCGGGCAGAACGTTGGTGAACGTTCCATTGCCGTTGTTGACGTACAGACTGCCCATGCTCTTGTGATTGCCCGTGTAGAGGTCGGGCCAGCCGTCATAGTTGTAGTCGCCCCAGGACGCACCCATGCTTCGGCCGGAAAAATTGATCCCGCTGCGACCAGTGACTTCCTCGAAGGAAATCTGCGCGTTCGCTGTCGTGGCAGCGAAGAGGGCGTAGAGCACGAGAAGCCGATAGCAACGGGCCATGTGATTATCTCCCGCGGAAAATGCGTCGCTCCCGGGACGCTTCCAGGCTCTGGAGCAACTCATGGCAACACTCCCTGTTGCGGGGGGCATTGCGCGCAGTGTCCTCACCCGCCCAGCAGGAGACCATCGTGAGGTGCGCCGTGTGCTTGCCAAAAACACGAATTGACACCCCCTGCCAATTCGCAGGACGCAACCTCGGTCGCGCCGGAGCGATGCGAACAATGGGCGTAATGCACCGCGTACCCGATTGACGTTATATCGGCGTCCAGTCCCGTTGCAAGACGGAGTCCGGCCTCACGGCAGCGACTGGAGGCCACCGATAGACTCCCTGAACTCGGCTTCGCTCAGTCGCCGGGATTCCGCTCGATCACCGTCAACGGCAATAGGCGCGTAATTTTCAGATTCCTTGGGCCGCCAATAAGTATGCGCCTTGGGCCTGGATGTTTGTTCTTGATCTGGTCGTGCCTGGACGCGCCTCGGGTGTAGAGTGACTGTCGGATCGATCCGTGCAGCAACAAAGGAGGCACGCCATGAGCACTCCTGAGAACCTGCTCGATTTCGCCGGCCGGCTGATGATGTCCGCGATCTTCCTCGTGGTTGGAATGCAGCAGGCGCTGAACCTCGAGACCACCCGTGCCTATATGGACATGCACGGCGTCATGAGCGCATTTCTGCCCGTCGCAATCGTGCTGGAACTCGCGGGTGCCGTTGCCATCGTCATTGGCTACCAGACCCGGATTTTCGCGTTCCTGCTTGCGGGATTTTCGATCATGACGGCCGTGCTGTTTCATGCTGAACTCGCGGATCCTGCCGAGTTCGGGCTGTTCGTGCGCGACCTTTCGTTGGCCGGTGGCATGCTGGTGCTCTGCGCGCGAGGACCGGGCGACTGGACGCTCGATGCTCGCGGGGCGGCCGCGGCGCTGAGGATTGCGCCGAGCTGATCGCAACGAGCCGGCGGATTCGGGCGACGGCATGCACTGATTCCGTGTGCCAGAGTGAACCAGGCGCAGGTTCAAAACGCACGGTATCAAGCGCGGCGCCGCTCCCTGACTCCGGGTTCGGTCGTACGCACCGCCTGGTGCAGGCGCCGGTCATAGTCGTCGCCCAGCAAACGCAGCGCGCTCGCGGTATCACCATTGAACGATGGTCCGTGCATGAGCGCGAGCGTGCGTGGCGCCAGTTCCGCAAGTCGCCGGATCGTGGCACCCATGCCGGGATTGAGGGCCGAAAAATGGAAGAGGTCCTCGGCAAGGCTCGCGGGGCCGACGATGTCGTTCGACGTCAGCGCCGCGTGGTTGCCGACCTGCGTGAAGAGGTCACCACAAAACAACGTGGCGCTCGATTCCTCGTAGATCACGCCGGCATCCCAGCCGTGAGGAGTGTGCGGCGTGTCGAGATAGCGAACCCGCTTGCCGCCGCCGAGATCCAGGACCTCGTCGTTGGCCAGTTGGCGCGGCGGGCGGTCGGCCAGATCGGCGAGCTGCACGGAGCACCCGATCGCGCCGTGCGCGACCTCGGCGAGTGGCGCGAGCGCGAGCCACTCGTTCATCGCGCCACACTCGTCCGCTTCGACGTGACCGAAGGTGATCCACCGCAGTCGCTCGGGCTTCACGACCTTGGCGACGGCCGCTCGAACGGTCGGGAACAGCCGACGCGGACCCGTGTGGAACAGCAACGGTTCGTCGCCGACGATGAGGAACTGGTTGAACGTGAAACCGGCCGGCGGGGCGACGGCCGGCACGAACGTCGAGATCCGGTAGATTCCACTCGCGATCTCGCGGACGGTCGCTTCCATGTTGGTGTCTCCTCGATAAAGACGAGTCGAAAAACTTGAATGCACACTACTGTGCACTTAAAATGGATACCCGTCAAGTATCAATGCACAGGTGTGTGCACCTAAAGTATGTCGCGGCAGTACACTTTGAAAAAGCGGGCCGAGCAGGTGGCCGAGACGCGCCGGCGGATCGTCGAAGCCGCGGTCGATCTGCATGGCACGGTCGGGCCCGCGGCAACGACGCTCAGCATGATCGCCGAGCGTGCAGGCGTGCAGCGACACACGCTGTACGCGCATTTTCCCGAAGAACGGAGTCTGTATCTCGCCTGCTCCGGCCTGGCGCTCGAACGCGATCCATTGCCGCAAGCCGAATCGTGGGCCGACATCGAGAACGTCCGGGAGCGGCTCCGGCAGGGGCTGTCGGCGGTGTACGGCTGGTATGCTCGAAACGACGAACTGGCGGCCTGCGTGCTGCGAGATGCAGAGCATCACGCGCTCACCCGGGAGATCGCGGAGTTGAGGTTCGGCCAGCCGTTCGCAGACTATCGGCAGGTGCTGGGTGCTGGGCTCACACCTCCCCAGCAAGCACTCGTCGCAGTGGCGCTGAACTTTCACGCCTGGCGCACCCTCGCGCACGAGACGCCGCTGTCGCCGACGGCAGCCGCGGAGTTGTTTGCGGATGCGATTGCCGCAATGTCCTCATCGGACTCCGCGCCGAACGTAGTCGACGCAAGCCGTCGCCGCGACGGCCGTCGTCGCAACGCGGTTTCGTGAGCCGGGTAAACGGGCCTTGACTGCCGTCCCGACCGACGCACTCGCCGCCCGTCCACAGTCGGCGCTGCGCACCGCGATGGCCGGCCTGGTCGGCAACGTCCTCGAGTGGTTCGACTTCGCCGTCTACGGGTACTTCGCCAGCGACATCGGCCGCCACTTCTTTCCGCAATCGAGTCCCGTCGCACAGCAACTGCTCGCCTTTGCGGTGTTTGCGCTCGGGTTTGGCGCGCGGCCGGTCGGCAGCCTCGTGCTCGGCGCCGTCGGGGACCGCATCGGGCGCCGGACGCTGCTGACGCTGTCGATCGCGCTCATGGGCGGCGCGACGCTGCTTATCGGGTTGCTGCCGACCTACGCGCAGATCGGCGTCGCGGCGCCGGTGCTGCTCGTGGCGCTGCGCGTCGTGCAGGGTTTCTCGCTCGGCGGCGAGTTCACCGGCTCGATGGTGTACACCACCGAGCAGGCCTCGCCTCGATGGCGTGGCCTCATCAGCAGTTCGACGGCGGCCGGCACGACCCTGGGATTCATCCTCGGATCGGCCTCCGCCTGGCTCGTGAACGTGTCCCTCGGCGCCGAACGGGCGTCGGCTTGGGGCTGGCGCATCCCGTTCATCGCGAGCATCAGCCTGTGCGTCGTGGGTTGGCTCTTGCGGCGCGGCCTGCGCGAGTCGAGCGAGGGCCTCAAGGCCGCGGAGATTCGGCCACCGCTGCTGCCGTCGCTGCTGGCCGACTGGTGGCCCATGGTGCAAACGTTCGGGATCGTCGCCACGACCAACGCGGCGTACTACCTGACGTTCACCTACGCCGTCGAACGGCGCAAGCACCTGACCGGCGAGGGCGGCGAAGTCTTCCTGCTCGCAAACACTGCCAGTCTCTTCGTCGTGCTGTTCGCCAAGCCGCTGGGCGGCTGGTTATCGGACCTGGTCGGCCGGCGCCGCCTGATGATCGCGCTGACGATCGCGACGATGTCGCTCGTCTACACCGCGCTGCAGGCCATGCTGCACGGATCGCCTGCCACCTTCATCGGTGGTCAGCTCCTGATGGCGGTGCCGCTCGGCATGGCACTCGGCCTGCAGGGCGCGATGCTGGTCGAAATCTTCCCGTTGCGGACGCGCGTCACGTCGATGAGCATGGCCTACAGCATCACGCTCGCACTGGCCGGCGGCACTGCGCCGCTGGTGGCCGCCTGGCTGATCGACACCTTGGGCGAGCCGTTGGCCCCCGCCTACTACATCATGCTGCATGGCGCGATCGGCCTCGCAGTGATCTGGACGATGTCCGAAACCAACGCGCGCCGGCTGGACCAGTAGGTCTGGCTCATGATAAGCGCTTTGCCACCGCCGCTCGCATGCACGCCGAACTGCACAGTTTCATGAACACCGCCGTTGCCAGGTCCGTGACGCGTGACGACATCGTCGCCTGGGGCCTGAGCGCGCTCGCGCTCGGCTTCGCCCTCGAGCTTCACCTCTTGCCGGCACTGCTTGCCGGCTTGCTAGTGTTCGAGCTGGTCAAACTGCTGACGCCGTGGCTGAGCCTGCGAGGTCTGGGCCGCGACGGACCGCGCCTGCTCGCGGTGGCACTGATCGCCACGTTCGTCATCGCCGCGCTCGTCGCCGCCTGGATCGGCCTCGTCGCCTTCCTGCGCAACAGCGGGGAAAGCCTCACGATCCTCATGCAAAGCATGGCGCAGATCGTCGAGGACGCGCGCGCGCACCTGCCGGCCGAACTGCTCACCCATGTGCCGGACGATGCCGATACGATCCAGCGGACACTGGTGGACTGGCTGCGATCGAACGCGGGCGCGCTGCCGTTGGCCGGCCGCGATTTCGGCCGCATCCTGGCTCATCTGTTGATGGGCATGGTCGTCGGCGCGCTGTTGTCGCTGCAGCGGGCCGCGCCGCAGGCGGACCGACGCCCGCTGTCCGAACGTATCTCGCGACAGGCCGAACGCATGGCGGCTGCGTTCCGAGGCGTGGTCTTCGCGCAGTTCTGGGTCTCGGCCATCAACACGGTCTTCACGTGGCTCTACCTCGGCGTCGCGCTGCCCGCGTTCGGCGTCGACCTGCCATTGGTCAAGACGCTGGTCGCGATCACTTTCGTCGTCGGCCTGCTGCCGATCATTGGCAACCTGATCTCGAACACGGCAATCATCATCGTCAGCCTCAGTCACGGCCTGCCCGTGGCTGTCGCGTCGCTGGTCTACCTCGTCGTCATCCACAAGCTCGAATACTTCCTCAATGCGCGCATCGTCGGTTCTCACATCAACGCGCGCGCCTGGGAGCTGTTGGTCGCGATCCTGGTGATGGAAGCGGCCTTCGGCATTCCGGGTGTGATCGCCGCTCCGATCTTCTATGCCTACTTCAAGGCGGAGCTGCACGACAAGGGACTGGTCTGAGCTGACGGCGCAGACGTTCGCTGACGTCGAGCTGCATATAGTTTACTTTTTTGTCAACTATTGTTACTCTCGGCAAACATAAACGAGCGTGATGATCAGGCAGGAGGAATCGCCATGAGCGACGCGTATCGCCCCAAAGGGCTGTCGAGCGCCATCAGCTACCAGGACCCGAAAGCCGCCTTTCGCTGGCTCGAGGAGGCGTTCGGGTTCGAGCCGTCGTTCGTCATTCTGGATGCCGACGGCAATCTTGCCCACTCCGAGATGGTTTACGGGAACTCCGTCGTCATGGTCGGCAGCGAGTGGAGCGCCGAGCACAAGAGCCCCAGGTCGATAGGCGGCAAGAATACGCAGAGCGTTCACGTCCAGCTGGCCGAAGGCGAGGACATCGACGCCCATTGCGCCCGCGCACGGCAGGCGGGCGCCGAAATCGCGCAGGAACCGGACACGCAGTTTTACGGCGACCGCACCTATCGCGCCAAGGACTTCGAGGGCCACATCTGGACCTTCGGCGTCACCATCCGAAAAATGACGCCCGACGAATGGGACCAGGCGAGCGGTCTGGTCACGAAGAAGCGGCTCGATTGAGCACACGGGTCGACAAGACGTTTGCGGCGCTCGCCGATCCCCATCGTCGTCGTGCGGTGGAGCTTCTCGGCGAGCGTCCGCGGCGGGCGGGAGAACTCGCCGAAGCGCTCGGGCTGCCTGCGCCGGTGATGAGCCGTCATCTGCGTTTCATGAAGCAAAGCGGCCTCGTGCAGGAGACGCATCCCGAATTCGATGCTCGCGTTCGCGTGTATGCGCTGAAAGACGGCGCCATGGCGGACCTGAAGCGCTGGGTCGCCGAGACCGAAGCGATGTGGACAGCGCAGCTTTCGGCCTTCAAGACTCGCGTAGAAAAGAAACGCCGGTGACCGCAGCGGTCATCGTTTCAATTCGCGTCGACGGACCGCCAGCGCGGGCGTTTGAAGCGTTCACCGAGGAAATCGGCCAATGGTGGCGCCCGCATCCACTGTTTCGACTGACGCCGGACGGGGATGGCTATCTGCGTTTCGAGCCGGGGGAAGGCGGACGGCTGATCGCGACGCTGGGCAACGGCAAGGAATTCGAGGTCGGCCGGATTACCGTCTGGAAACCCGGCGAGCGGCTTGCCCTCACGTGGCGGCAGGCAACCTTTGCGCCCGAGCAGACGACGGAACTCGACGTGCGCTTCGAAGCGATTGGCGACGAGACGCGCGTGACCGTCGAGCATCGCGGCTGGGACCGGATCCCGCAGGATCATGCCGCGCGCCACGGTTTCGACCTGTTGCTGTTCCAACGCCGTCAGGCCGATCACTGGCGCATCCTGCTTGCGTCGTTGAGCGCGGTCCTGCGTGATGTCCGGGAGTGACGAAACGAGCAGCCCGCGGTGGCCACGTGATCCCCTTGTAGTCGTCGCGCACTCCCGAGAGGCACCCGGTCCGTCGTTGGCAAGAAGGTCCGCACTGCGCCTTCGCCCGGCGCGGTTCAACAAACCTGACGGACCGCCTCGGTCTTGAACTCCGCCCTGAAATACCGCCTTCCCATGACGCACCTCATGTCGTCCCCCTCCTCCGCACGTCGGCACCCGCCCGCGACTCGGCGAGAAACTCCGCCACCGATCGCATGTACCGCGGTGACAGGTCGAGCGTGTTGTGCCCCGCGCCCGGCACCACGACGACTTCCACCTGCCCCGGCGCAAACGCACCGACCAACGCCTCCGAACGCGCTCGCGGAATGATCTCGTCCTCGGCCGCCACGACGATGAGCACCGGCGCAGTCACCGCGGACGCGCGACGCGATGATTCATAGCGGTCCCGCAGCAACAGCCCCACCGGTAACCACCGAAAGTAGGTGCGCGCCACGTTGACCAGGCTGTCGTAGGCCGTCACCAGCACCAGCCGCTCGACCGGCCGCACTGCGGCAAGCTGTACGGCGATTCCACTGCCGAGGCTGCGACCCATCACCGCAATCTCCGAGTGGTCCCGCCGCACCCGGTCAAACACCGCGATCGCATCCGCGACGAGGGCCGTCTCCGAGGGTCGCCCGGAGCTGCCGCCATAGCCGCGATAGTTGACGAGGAGGAGCGAGCGATCCGCGAACGACTCGGCAAAGAGTTCGATATTGCCCGCCACGTCTTCGGCATTGCCGCCGAAGTAGAGGAGCGCCTTCGGTCCCGGCCGCGTAACCGCCCAGACCTTGACGCGCTCGCCGTCCACAGCGAGCCACAGCACCTGCGCCAGCGCGTGCTGCGATTCGGGCGTTGGGAAATAGATCTGCCCGCGCTGCGTGAGAAACGCCCACGCGCACAGCCCGCCGTAGGCCATCGCCACGGCGCCAACGAACGGCATCAGGCTGCGCATGCCTTGCAGATCACTCCCGGACGGCAAACACGGCCGACATGAAAACCCCTGTCCATCTACGATGATCTCTTGCGTGCGCGGTATCCGTTGACCGCCTTCCGCAAGGATGACGGTGAACTTGCCCGAGCGATCGTTGCAAGCGCTCCGGTCCACCATTGTGGGAAGACCCATGAGTACGGGTAGCTGCGAACGAGCGTCGTCAGTGCGGTCATTGGATTTCCCGCTGCAAAGTAGCTTCGTGAGAGACCGACAGCGTTCTTTGCGCGCTCCCTCTGTATTTGCGATGTCAGCCGCGGATCGGCGCAGAGACGCTGCATCTTTGCCAATGACCGCTCCCTGCCGATGAATGCATCGGCATCCTTGCTGTAGTGCTCTCCATGGCGACGAATGCACACGAGCGGCTCGGTCACGGCATCGGCTTCGCTGTTCATGGCGAGCCGCAGCCACAGATCATAGTCTTCGCAAGCATGCTGTTCGTCGTCGAATCCCGACAATTCGAGTACCAGGCGACGACTTGCGACGACGCTCGGCGTTGCGACGATCAGCTCCATGCGCAACAACCGCTCGAAGATCCAGCCGTTGCAAGGTATCCACGAATCTGCGGGCTGCACGCGCAAAGGATTGCCGGCGTCATCCACCAGATGGAACCCGGTGTAACTCCAATGGCATGCGGGACGAGAACGAATGGACTCGAGTTGAACGTCGAGCTTTCCAGGTATCCAGATGTCATCCGAATCGAGAAAGGCGACATACGCGCCTTCGGCTTCGCGCAAGGCAGCGTTCCGTACTCTCGAGGGATATCCTGTGTGCCGCAACCAGACCAGTTTTACGCGCGGCCGGCGTCCAATGTCCTTCAGGTACGCCCTGGTCTCTTCGTCGGAGCCGTCATCCGCAACGATCAATTCCCAGTCCTGAAAGGTCTGGCCGAACACCGATTCGATCGCAGGCCGAAGGTACTCGAGGCGATTGAACGTGGGCAGGATGACCGATACCGTCGGTGTCATGGGAGATGCAACCGGTCGGAGCGCTCTCTAATGTCTGAGTAGCTTCCGACGGTTCGTGGCGCTAGAACTGCTGCCGCACGACGCCTTTCTGGTCGATGAGTTGCATCGATGCGCCACCGGGTTGCAGCGTCCAGCCGTTTGAGAAGCGAATCCTGTCGGTGACGATGGTGCCGTGAAGAATCGTCTGCGCATCCGGATCCGAGACGACGATCGGATAGAAAGGCACCTTCTTGCCGACGGCGCCGCCGGGACGATGCACCGACACGCCAACCCAGCGATCGATCTTGCCGGTGCCGGAGATATAGCCGCTCGACTGCACCACGCGCACTTCGGTGGCGTTGCCGGCGCCCGCCAGCTCGACGTTGCCGACGAGACCTATGGCGAGGCGAGTAGTGCCTGCGCTATGGGCCATGTAAGTGTAGCCTTCCAGGGCCTGCGGGCCGCCGTCGGGCATGGCCCGCGCGCTGACCTGGCCGACCACGCCGCCGAGCGCATTCGGTGCTCCGGCCGGGGCCGACTCGGCTACCTGGCTCCATGCGGCCCAGTCGTGAGGCATCGCCCCGTAACGCTGTATCGTGACCGCGCCGATGGCGCCACCTGCGGTCCCGGCGAGCAGGACCATGATGATCAGCATGCAGCGGTTTTTCATGCGGCGAGCCTAGCACACGAGTCCGAGCACGCAGCCCGCCCGTGCCGCGGTCGCGATCAACGGCCGGGCGAGCGCGTGTCAATTCGTAGTGCACCCGATGCCCACGACGCCGCGCGTGGGTATCCGTACCTGCAGTCTCCCCGGCGAGGCGGTCGCTGGGGTGTTACGCCTGGTCGCATGACGAACCGAAGCAAGTGCCGATGAGCGGGTGGACGAAATGGTTGCCCGGACTGCGGATCCTGAGGCACTACGAGGCCGCCTGGCTTCCACGCGACCTGATGGCAGGACTGGTGCTCACCACGATGCTGGTGCCGGTCGGAATCGCGTACGCAGTGGCGTCGGGCGTGCCCGGAATCTACGGTCTGTACGCCACGATCGTTCCACTGCTGGCCTACGCGCTGTTTGGCCCGAGCCGCATCCTGGTCCTGGGGCCGGACTCTTCACTCGCCGCCGTCATTCTCGCGGTCGTGTTCCCGCTCTCGGCCGGCGATCCGATGCGCGCCGTGGCGCTGGCCAGTGCGATGGCGGTGGTTTCGGGCCTGGTCTGCATCCTCATCGGCCTCATGCGCCTGGGATTCGTCACCGAATTGCTGTCCAAGCCGATCCGTAACGGCTACATGAACGGCATCGCGCTCACGGTCCTGATCAGCCAGCTTCCCAAGCTGTTCGGGTTCTCGATCGACGGGGTCGGCCCGGTGCGGGACCTGGTCCACATCGCCAAGGCGGTCCTCGGCGGGCAGGCCAACTGGACGGCGTTCGCGGTCGGCGCGTGCACGCTCGTAGCGATCCTGCTGCTCCAGCGCTTCAGGCGAGTGCCGGTTCTCCTGATCGCGGTCGTCGGCGCGACGATCGTGGTTGGCGCGCTCGGTCTCGACCAGAGTGCAGGGGTGAAGGTGCTCGGCCCGCTGCCGCAAGGACTGCCCTCCTTCGTGCTGCCGTGGATCAGCGCCGCCGACGTCGGCCAGGTGATCATCGGAGGCTGCGCGGTCGCCATGGTCGCGTTCGCCGACACCAGCGTGCTGTCACGAACATATGCAGCGAGGACCCGCACGAAGGTCGATCCCAACCGGGAGATGATCGGCCTGGGCGCCGCCAACCTGGCCGGGGGACTGTTCCAGGGTTTTCCGATCAGCAGCAGTTCCTCGCGCACCCCGGTCGCCGAAGCCGCGGGCGCCCGGACCCAGGTGACGGGTGTGGTCGGCGCGGTGGCCGTCGCACTGCTGCTCGTGCTGGCACCCAACCTGCTGCAGCACCTGCCCAGCAGCGCGCTGGCCGCCGTGGTGATCGCCGCCGCGATCGGGTTGTTCGAATTCGCGGACCTGCAGCGATTCTTTCGTATCCAGCGCTGGGAGTTCTGGCTGTCGATCGCATGCTTCGCAGGGGTTGCCGTGGCGGGTGTGATTCCCGGCATCGGCGTGGCTATCGTCATCGCGGTCATCGAGTTCCTCTGGGAAGGCTGGCGCCCCCACCACGCCGTGCTGGGCCGAGTCGACGGCATCCGCGGCTACCACGACGTGACTCGCTACCCCGGGGCGCGGCGCATTCCCGGCCTGGTGCTGTTTCGCTGGGACGCGCCGCTGTTCTTCGCGAACGCCGAGCTGTTCAGCCAGCGCGTGCACGAAGCCATCGAACAATCGCCGACGCCGGTGCGGCGGATCGTCATATCGGCCGAGCCCGTCACCAGCGTCGACGTGACGTCGGCGGACGTGCTCGCCGATCTCGCGCGGACGCTCAGCGAGTCCGGCATCGAACTGCGGTTCGCCGAGATGAAGGATCCAGTCAAGGACAAGCTCAGGCGCTTCCAACTGCTCGAGCGCCTCGGGGCCGCGAACTTCTACCCTACTCTCGGCGCCGCGGTCGACGCGTACCTCGACGAACATTCGGTGGAGTGGACGCCCTGACCCGCGGAAGGCCCGAGGTCAGAACTTCGCCGGCACGTACTTGTAAGGGTACTTCGGGTCCTTGTAGCCGTGCGGCTTCTGGCGCTTCGGCAGCTTCACCTTTTCGCGCGGCGGCTCCTCGTACGGGATCCTGGCCAGCAGGTGCGTGATCGTGTTCAGGCGCGCCCGCCGCTTGTCGTCGGAGCGGACCACGTACCACGGCGCGAAGCCTGTGTCGGTCGCGGCGAACATCTCGTCCCGCGCGCGCGAATAGTCGAACCAGCGGCTGTACGACTTCAGGTCCATGGCGGTCAGCTTCCAGACCTTGCGACCATCGTCGATGCGATCCTCGAGGCGACGCGTCTGCTCCTCCGGGCTCACCTCCAGCCAGTACTTGAGCAACAGGATCCCCGATTCCACCATCGCCTGCTCGACGAGGGGCACGCCCTTGAGGAACTTCTTCGACTGCTCTTCTGTGCAGAAGCCCATGACGCGCTCGACGCCCGCACGGTTGTACCAGCTGCGGTCGAAGATCACGATCTCGCCGGCCGCCGGCAGGTGCGGCAAGTAGCGTTGCACGTACATCTGGCTCTTCTCGCGCTCGGTCGGCGACGGCAGCGCCAC
>DASSJN010000133.1:0-8328 GCA_035691185.1 Steroidobacteraceae bacterium | reverse complement strand
GGCCCGACACGGCGATCACGCCGGTGTAGTCGTGGACTTCCGGCGAGCCCTGCGTGACGAGGAACGGCGACCCGACCGTGGCCGCCTGCTGCGCGGCAACCTCGAAATAGCGGGTCGCCCCGTAGACGAACGCGCGAATGTCCCTTTCCTCCAGCATCGCGGCTCAGGCTCCGGCAATCAGCTCTAGCAGCGCGTCGTTGAGCTGGCGGTCCGTGAACGGCTTGTTCAGGAAACCGTTCGCGCCCTTTTCCATCACTTCGACCGCCGTGGCCTTGTCGGCGAGCGCGGAGACGACGAGGATCAGGACGCCGGGTTTCATCTGCACCAGGCGCGAGACACACTCGATGCCGTCCATGCACGGCATGGTGATGTCCATCGTCACGACGTCGGGATCGGTGCGGCCGAAGAGTTCGATCGCCTCGAGCCCGTCGCTCGCGAGGCCGACGACCTCCAGCCGATCGATCTGCTGCGAGCGTTCGATGCGCCGCCGCATGACGTTGGAGTCGTCGACGATCAACAACTTCAGGGGACGCCGGACCCGGGAGGCGGGGACTGCCATGTCGATGCTCTTGCCGTCCCCGTTCACGCCACCGCGTCCTGGCGGGCCTGTTCCGGCCCGAGGACGATGCGGAACCGGGTGAACTTGCCGGGTGTCGTCGCGACGCCCACCTTGCCGCCGAGCGCCTGGACGGTGCGTCGCACGAGGTCGAGGCCGACGCCGCGTCCGGCGTCGCGGTCCTGCGCGTCGCGGGTGGAGAACCCCGGCCGGAACAGCAGGGCAATGGCCCCCTTGGCGTCCAGCGCTTGCGCCTGCTCGGCGCCGATGAGACCGCGCTCGACCGCCGTGGCACGGACCTGCTCCGAGTCGACCCCGGCGCCGTCGTCCTGGACCAGCAGCTCGAATCCGTCCGCCACGGATCTGAACTGGACCTGCAGCAGGCCCGCGGCATCCTTGCCCGCCGCGCGTCGAGCCGCCGCGCTTTCGATGCCGTGCACGACCGCATTGCGCACGAGCTGGATCAGCACGTCGCGCAGCGGCTTTGCATATGCGCGGGGAACGTCGTCGAGCCCCGCCGCGACGAGGCGCAGGGATTTGCCATGATCGGCGGCGATCCGCTGGGCCAGCTTGTCCAGCGCGGCCTCCGAGATCGACGCGGGCGGCGCCGCAGAAGCCGGCAGTGACGCCGCCGTCCGCAGGCCGTCCACGCGGTCGACGAGTTCGCGAACCGACTTCAAGTGGTTGTAGAGGTCGTCGAGCCGGACGACCAGTGGCAGGAAATCGCTGCCCGTGAGTGCCGGCCGCTGGCGCAGCTCGTCCAGCAGTTCCTCGTAGTCATGCGCGCGGGTTTCGACGGTGGCGAGCCCGAGCGCCGCGGCCTCACCCTTGATGCGATGGATCTCGCGGAAGAGCTGGTCGATCTTGTCGCGGAATTCGCGATCGCTGCGGGCGGGGACCTTGAGCACGGTATTGACGTGGCCGAGCGCCGCGCTGCTGTCGTCGACGAAGGCGACGACCTGCCGCGGGTCCGCCTGCAGAAGGCCGAGCAGCATGTCGACCTGCGCGTTGGCGCTCGCCTGGGACTGCTTGAGTTCCTGCGCCAGCAGCACGCGGGAGGTCACGTCGTCGACGGTCACGAGCACCTGGCGCGTGCCCTCGTCGCCGCGCACGCGATGGAACTCGAAGTCGAGGTACTTCACGTCGCGCCGGCCGTCGCCGCGATCGATCTGCACCTCGACCTCGCACAACGGATTGATGCTGCGGATCAGGTTCTCGTTCGCGCGTTCGCCCCAGAACAGCTTGACGTACTTGGTCGCCGTCGCGAGGGTCCGGTCCGGCACGAGGTCGCGCAACAGGTCCTCGAACGTCAGGCCGTCGAAGCGGTCGCGGCGCAGCAACTTGGCGAGGGCGGCAGAGTGCGCCTTGCCGATCCGCAAGTCGGCGTCGATCAGGAACAGCCCGTCCTTGACCGTGGCCAGGATGTCGCGCGTCTGGTTCTGCGCGACGAGCGCGGCGCGCTCGTGCCGCGCCTTCAGCCACTGCACCCAGCCGAGGATGCCGACGAGCAGGCACGCGAACGCGACGCCCGCGACCATGAGCGCGCGCAGGGTCGTGGCGCCGGCGGCCACGTCTTCCTGGAGGCGCGAAGCCACCGTCGACATCGCCCCGGTGAGCCGGGCAGTGCCGCCACGACTGAAGGCGAGCGCGGCCCGCGCGTCGCGCAGCAGCTTGCGTCCGGCCTCCGTCATCTCGGTCCCGCCGGCGTCGGTGTCGCGGTACGGCAGCCCGTCGAACGAAACGACGGGCTGCAGAAGCCGACGGTACTGCGCCCAGAGTGCCCCGGCTGCCCGCAATTCCGCGCTGCTGCCTGCCTCCGACTGGTCGAGCTGCTTCAGCGCACCGTCGAAGCTGTTCACCGAACCTTCGAGGTCGCTCAGTGCGTCGCCCACGTAGGTGCCGGCGTCGAGGCGATCGCGTATCGATCCGAGCGAGATCGCGATCGCATCCGGGAGACCGCTCTGCTCGCTCGCGAGCTTCAGGGCCGTCGAATTCGACGACAGGTCGTGGGCCAGTCGATAGCCCGGCACCAGCACTGCGGCGATGAAGACGATCAGCAGCGCCAGGAAGCCGATGGCCGCCATACCGTCGCGAAGCCTGCCTCTTATCGAGTTCCTGCTCACTTTGGTGCCTGCTCCGGCTGGAAGACGACGTCGACGAGGGCGGTCGCCTCGATGCCCGAGTCCGGGCGGCCGAGGGACTTGAATCGCCACTTCCGCACCGCGGCGATCGCGGCCGCATCGAACACTTCGGGTGGATTCGCCTGCACCACGACGGCATCGGCGACCTTGCCCTCGGCATTCACCGTGAGGCGCAGGCGAACCTTGCCGTCGAGGCCCTGCGCCAGCGCCGCTTTCGGATACTCGGGCGCCACGTAACGGGTGCGCACCGGCTTGGGCGGTGGCGGAGCTTCGGCTGCGCGGACCGGGGTGCCTGCGCCCGCGATGTCGCGCTCCAGGCTGGCGACCGCGTCGAGGTTCACGCCGAGCTGACGAGCCGCGCTGGCGTGATCGCGCGCGACGTCGAGGCGGCGTTGCTCGAGCGCGCTGCGGCCCTGTTCCAGGAGCCGCGCGGACAGTGCCCGCTCGGCGCTGGCAGTCGCGCTGCCGGACCCGTCGATGGCGCGCAGCGCCCCCAGATGTGCGACCGCGCTGTCCCCCGCGGGTTGCAGCAGCTGGCCGGACGCGATGCGGTCCTGCACGAGCTGCGCGAGGCGGGACACGTCCTTCTTCGAGTCGCTCATCGCCGCCCGCGCCGTGACCTCACGCTGCACCGCGGACAATTCGGCCGCCGTGACCCCGATGGCACTCGCTTCGGCCTTCCAGCGCTCCGCCTCCGGACGCTGCGACCGGGCCACGGCCTCGCGCCACTTGTTCAGGTACGCCTGCTGCAGCTCTGTCGTCGCACGCGCCGCGAGGCCGCGCGGGTCGCCGGGCAGCCGACGCAGCAGGGCGAGATGGTGCTTGGCGCTGTCGCCCTGCGGCTGCAGGAGTCGTCCCTGGCGTATACGGAGCGACACGAGGTCGGCCAGTTGCTCGGCGCGTTCATGCGCCTGGAGCCGATCGAGTTCCGCCTGCCACCGCGAAGCGGCTTCCGGCGGCAGCGCTCCCGACTTCGCGGCGTTGCGCAGGAGTTCGCTCGCGGTCCTGGCGTCACCCTCGTCGAGTGCCTTGCGCATCCGCGCATCCGTGACGGTCCGCTCGAGCTTTGCGAGCGAGGTATCGTCGGGTCGCAGCGAGCGAAGCTGCTCCAGTGTCTGTCCGGCCTCCTCGATGCGGCGTTGCGCGAGCGCCGAACGTACGCGCTCGTCCAGGACGGCCGCGATCCGCAGCAGACCTTCGCGGGCTTCGCCGTTGTCTGGTTCCTGCGCGAGCACCGACCTGTAGTACCCGAGTGCGTTGTTGCCCGCGGGGTCCGTGTAGCGCCGCTCGCGTATCGCCGTGCGCGCAGAATCGAGCAACTCGTCGACGGACGCCGTCTGCAGGGACTCAGGCTCGGTCGTCTGCGCGACGTCCGGGGCTGCGGCGCCGGGCGCCGCGGGCTTCGCCTCGGGCGCGGCGTGCGGTGCAGAAGCGGGTTCGCGGAGCAGTGCCGCGCCGACCACGACGGCGACGAGCAACCCGAGCGACGCACCGACCGCGACGAGTTTCCGGCGGGCAGGCACGCTGCGCGCCGAAGGCTTCGGCGGTGTGCGAACCGCGGTCGCGACGACGGCCGGCGGCGCCGCTGCAACTGCGGCCGGAGGGACGGCTTCATTTGCAGCATCGAGCACGACGGGGGCCGGTGCCGACAGCAGTGCGTGGCGGGCCAGGGCCTCTTCGCACGCACCCTCGATGATCGCGGTTGCCTGCGCCTGTTCGACCGGGATGGGCAGCACCGCGAACGCGGCAGAGCCGCGGACGGCCCGTGCGACGTCCGTGCTCAGGTCGGCCGGCGCGAAGATCACGATGACGCTGCTGCCGTCGGGCGCATGCAGCGTGTCCAGCACGGGTCCGATGTCCTCGTGGCCGCGCGCATCGAACAGCATGACGCACGGCCGCGACGGCCGCAGGTGAGCGCGCGCCTCGGCCGGGCTGTCGGCATGGCGGACGGTGGATTCGCCGTCGAGCGAACGCCCGATCTGCTCCAGCAATGCGTCGTCGCCGGTGATCGTGATGATCTCGGCGCGGAGCTGACGCAGGGCCGGCGTGCCGCCCACGGCACCGGCGGCAAGGTCAACTGCGGAGTCGGGCGTCGCTGCCAATCCTGCCTCCTGCTGGCGAGCCGGGTCGTCGCGAGTGAATTTCGCACGGCAATTCTTGTGGCATATGTCGCACGGGACTCTGCCCCAGGTCACAGAAATGCGGGTGCGTCGGTCCGCAGCGGGCGGAGTGGGCCCGCGACCGGGGTGGCGCGTCGAACGCGTCCCGAGGCTTATGTCACCTCGAGCCGTCGCCTACTGGTTCTCCAGGGTCCGGCAGCCGTCGCCCGCGCACTGCCGGAACTGGCTCAGCCAGCCCGCCAGCACATTGCGCACGGTGGCCCAGGATGGATTGGCGTGCTGGCTGCTGAGCTGGTAGCGATCGCTGGCCAGGTCGTAGAACTCGCTGCTGCCGAGGCCGTCGTGCCACTCCACATAGAACTGGTTGGGCGGCGTGGTCCGGCTGAGGCCAGTGGTGCGCACGGCACTGAAAGGCACCCTGGGGGGCAGGATGTCCGTTTCCACGGTGCCGAGGTATTCCACGAGGAACCGCTTGCGCCAGCGTGTCTCCAGCGGGTTGCGCATCAACGGGAGCAACGAGCGGCCGTCCACGCGCAGGCCGGGCGCGATGCCCGCGAAGGCGGTCACGGTGGGTGCCAGGTCGTTGTTCAACGCCGCACGCGTGGTGGACTGGGGCGGGAACCCCGGGGCGCGGATATACAGCGGCACGCGGATGGATTCCTCGTAGCCGAGCACCTTGTCCGCCAGCCGATGCTGGCCGTGGAAGTAACCGTTGTCGGAGGTGAAGATGAAGACGGTATTGGCCCACTCGCCGTTGGCCTGCAGCGAGTCGACCAGGACGCGGACCAGGTCGTCCAGAGCCCGCAGCGAGGTGAGTCGATCGCGGTACTGCCGCTTCAGGCAACCGATGTCCCTCGTGGTGAGGGCGGGTATCTGCCGGAACCAGCTCGGCTTGTCGCTCAGGTCCGGCTCGTTGAAATTCCCCGGCCGAGTCAGTTGCACAGTCACCGGCAACGTGCCGATGTGACGCGGCGCCGGGCGGACGGTCAGATCCCACACCGAGTCGGTACAGCCACTCATGACCGGCTCGGGCATTTCGAGGTGGGGCGCTGTCGGTGCCACCAGCAGGAAAAAGGGCCGGGCATCGTTGATGGCTTCGGACTCGTGGATGAACTGCCGCGCGCGACGCGCGATCACGTCGGTCTGGTAGTCCGACGCAGCGGTGCCGTGTTTCACGAGCCGGCCATTGTCGTTGATCGTGTAGTCGTACATCTGGAACGCACGCAGCCCGTCGGTGGCCTGGTCCATCAGTGCCTGCCAGTCGTTCCAGCCCGGTGGGACGTAACCGACGTCGTCCACGGGAGTCGTCGGGTCCTTGTTGCTGCCGTAGTTGTTGAGGTACTTGCCGACCAGGCCGGTCCGGTACCCGCTCCTCTGCAGCCAGAGTGCGAGGCTGGAGGAATCGTCGAAACGGTGCACACCGCCCAGCGGACGAAAGTTCGTGAGAACGTGGTGATTGTGCGAGTACATCCCGGTGAACAGCGTGACCCGGGACGGACAACACCAGGAGGTCGTGACGAACGAATTCCTGAACTGCGTGCTCGGATCGATGACCTTCGATTTCAGCGCCGGCATCAAGCCGAGGTTCACCATGCGCGTCAGCGAATGGGTGTCGAGGTCGTCGGCCAGCACGATGACGACGTTGGGCCGGGTGGCCGCGACGTCAGCAGCGTTCCCGGTGTCGGCAGGGATCGCGAGACACGCGATTGCGCCGATGAGCGCCACCGCGCGCATGACGAATGCCGCCAGCGGCGTCTGTCGGGAACCGATTGATGCGCCCACCATGACAACGCTCCTTGTCGTCGGTGTGGAAGCCTCGATGGCGCGTCTGTCGACGCGATCCGGACCGTGACCCTACTACATCTGCCCGTGCCGCGACACCGGATGCGAAGCGAGCCGCGACCGCCGCGGAGGCGTCAGAACGCCGGGTTCGCCTCGATGACCGGCAGCGCGTCGTACCAATCGTACGCGCCGGACACTTTTGCCTGCGGAATGCGCACCCAGAACATGTAGTCCACGTGCAGCTTGTCGCGCGCGTAACGGAACAGCTCCCCGGGCGTCCAGTACTTCGTCGAGTATCCGGCGGTCGCGTGCTCGTGGTAGTAGCAGATGTCCTCGACCTGGATGCCCAGGTGCATCTTGTCCCGGAATTGCGTGAAGAACGGGTAGGACTTCTCGACCAGCGAGGCCTTGTCCGGCAACACGTCGGGACCGGCCATCACGAGACCCTTCGGGCCCGTGGCCGCCGCGATCGTGCCGATGTAATTCTGGTTGCCGACGAAGTAGTTCTGATACCAGAACACCCGCGAGCGGGGCATGGCGGCCAGCGCGTGCGTGAAGCTCGCAATCAGTGCGTCACGGTACTTCTCGGCCGTGTAGCCATATTTCTGCAGCACGGTCGTATCGAGCCCGAGCGCGGACTCCTGCTGCGCGATGCCTTCGAAGTTCGGATGGCCGTCGAAGCGCCTGCCGAGCGCGGTCGTCAGCGCCTTGTAGCGCGTGACGACGGTCGGGTGAAAACGGAGCACGGTGTAACCGCCCGCGCGATTGCGCGGCGTGAGCGCATCGAGGTACGCGGGGTTCGGTCGCTCGAGCTTGAACGTCTTGTCCTCGATCATGATGACGAGCTGCATGCCGTAGGCCCGCGCCCAGTCGAGGTCGGCCTGGATGCCCGCGAAGCTGTAGTTGCCCTGCGTCGGCTCGAGCTCGCGCCACCGGTATTTTTTCATGATCCCGGTCGTGCCCGGCTGTCGCGCGGCTTCGTCCATGTAGCGCTGGTCGCGGTTCGAGTAGAGCAGCACCGTGTACTGCCCCGGATGGAACTTGCGGGTGGTGGTGTACGCCTGGGCGGCCGGTGCGATGACGGTGATGGCGAGGGCCGCGAGGGCGGCGAGCTTCAGACCTTTCAGCATTAGTTCGTGATCTCCTGTTCGCTTCCGCGCGCGAGCCGGTGCGTGGCCGGCTCGACCAGGCAGATTTTGAACGGCAGGAGTCGAACCCGGAGCGAGAAGCTCCCACATCGGATATTTGTGGGGCACGACTTCTTCGGTAATTACGCAGGGCTGACGCGCGTCGCGCGAAATTGCGTAGTGCGGACTCCATCACACATTGGTGCATCAACTCGCGCAGAAGTTGTCTCCCCGGGCGAGCCGCGCTTAAGTAACGCAATCGCAGTCGTGGGTGGGCGCGTGGCATTCATTATCGTCGCTGCAGGTCCGATGACAGCCTCCCGGATGCGGACGATGCCGGCGGGCCGGGTGCTCGCCGGCGTCGTGGCGATCGCGACCGTGCTGATGAGCGGCAGCATCGCCCTCGGCTACCGGATCGCGATGGAGAGACAGGGCGAAGCGGCCTCGATCGGAATGTCCGGCACAGGCGGCTCGATGAACCTGAAGCGCCCCGAAAACCTCGTCGTCGTCGATCGCATCGGCGACTTGTCGGGCCGGCTGACGCGTCTCGAGATCGAGGCGGCGGAGTTCGCGCGACGCCTCGGCATCGCACCAGCGAACGC
>DASSJN010000132.1:0-7812 GCA_035691185.1 Steroidobacteraceae bacterium | reverse complement strand
GGCATCACCGCCGCGGCACAGGGCGGCGCCGGCGGCGCCGGCGGAGGGCCAGCGCCCCCGCCCGTTGCGCAGGGCGCCGTCGATCGCAGCATCGGCATCTGGGCGGAGCCGGAAACCAACGCGTTGGTCGTGACGGCGCCCCCCAAGGTCATGCGTTCCGTCATGGCCATCGTCGACCGGCTCGACATCCGCCGTGCGCAGGTGCTCGTCGAGGCGATCCTCGTGGAGATGTCCATCGACAAGGCCCGCGACCTCGGCATCAACTGGGTCGTCGGGGACAGGGACTCGGAAGGCAACCTGCTTCCGGCCGCCGGTTTCCTCAATCCCATCAACGGAACGGGTCTCGGCGAGATCATCCAGGGCATCCTGGACCCGGAGTCGGTCACGTCCCTGCCCCCAGGTTTCACGGCAGGCGTCGGGCAGATCAACGAGACCGGCACGAGCTGGGCCGCGCTGATCCGCGCGATCGACGGCATCGGCAACACGAACATCATCTCCACGCCCTCGATCGTCACGCTCGACAACGAGGAGGCGGAAATCAAGGTCGCTCAGGAAGTTCCCTTCATCACGGGCCAGTACACGAACCAGGGCGTCAGTGGTGCCAACAACCAGGTCAATCCGTTCACCACCGTGCAGCGCGAGGAAGTCGGCAACATCCTGAAGATCACGCCGCAGATCAACGAGGGCGCCTCGGTGCTGCTCAAGATTTCGCAGGAGGCCTCGAGCATCGCCGCGAGCTCGCAGCAGGTTTCGGACACGGATCTGATCACCAACAAGCGCACCATCACCACGAACGTCATGGTCGAGGACGGCGGCATCATCGTCCTGGGCGGCCTGATCGAGGACCAGGTGCGGGAGTCGAAGTCGCAGGTGCCGTTCCTCGGTTCGATCCCGATCCTCGGCGAGCTGTTCAAGACGCGCAGCGTCGACAAGGTCAAGTCGAACCTGATGGTCTTCATCCGGCCGCGCATCCTGCGCGACGGCGTCGATGCCGCGATCGAAAGCAACGCGAAGTACAATTACATGCGCGACGCGCAACTCGGCATCAACAAGGGCAAGGTGCCGCTGATGCCGACCGAGCGGCAACCGACGCTGCCCGCGCTCGAGCAGCTGGTGCCGCCTGAATTGCTGAACCCTGCGCGGCAGGCCTCGCCCGAGAGCGACACACCGGCCGAACGCATGCGATCGATCACGCAGCCCGGCCCCGCGACGCAGACCCCGGTCGAGCAGGCGCCGGCGCCCGCCGCGACCACACCGTTCGGCGAGGGCGCGACCACGGCGCCGCCACCTCCCCCCGACTCCGCACCGACGCCGCCGACGGAGCCGCCGCCGGGGTCGACACCGTGAGCACCGCCGCCACCGAAGCCGCTATCCTCGCCGCGGCCGGCCGGGTCACCGATCCGCTGCGTCCGCTGCCTTTCGCGTTCGCGAAACGGCACGGCGTGCTCGTACGCGGCATCGCGGACACCGAGGCCGACGTCGTCGTGCGCGAGGGCGCCTCCCCGCTCGCGCTCGCCGAGGTGCGCCGCCACCTGCGCCGCGCGCTCAAGCTCGAGCGCGTCACCGTGGAGCGCTTCGAGACGATGCTGCGCGAGGCCTACGAGGCGGGCTCGGGTACGACGATGGACGCGATGGGCGGGCTCGAGGAGGAGACCGACCTCGCCGACCTGGCGCAGGACATCCCGGAGCCGTCCGACCTGCTCGAGAGCGAGGACGAGGCGCCGGTCATCCGCCTGATCAACGCGCTGCTGACGCAGGCGGTCAAGGAGAACGCGTCCGACATCCACGTCGAGCCGTTCGAGAACCGGCTCGTCATCCGCTTCCGTGTCGACGGCGTGCTGCGCGAGGTGTTGCAGACCAAGCGTGCGGTGGCCCCGCTGATCGTCTCGCGCATCAAGGTCATGTCGCGGCTCGACATCGCCGAGAAGCGCCTGCCGCAGGACGGCCGCATCTCGCTGCGGATCGCGGGCCGCGCGGTCGACGTGCGTGTCTCGACGATCCCGGCGGGCCACGGCGAACGCGTCGTGCTGCGACTGCTCGACAAGCAGGCCGGCCGGCTCGACCTCAATTCGCTCGGCATGGACCCGGTCACGCAGAACCAGATCGACGAACTGATCCACAAGCCGAACGGCATCCTGCTCGTCACGGGCCCGACCGGCTCCGGCAAGACCACGACGCTCTACGCCGCGCTCGATCGCATCAACGACCGCACGCGCAACATCATGACCGTCGAGGACCCGATCGAGTACTACATCGACGGCATCGGCCAGACGCAGGTCAACACGCGCGTCGAGATGACGTTCGCGCGCGGCCTGCGCGCGATCCTGCGCCAGGACCCCGACGTCGTGATGGTCGGCGAAATCCGCGACCTGGAGACCGCGCAGATCGCGGTGCAGTCCTCGCTCACCGGCCACCTCGTGCTGTCGACCCTGCACACGAACACCGCGGTCGGCGCCGTCACGCGCCTGCGCGACATGGGCATCGAGCCGTTCCTGCTCGCCTCCTCGGTGGTCGGCGTGCTGGCGCAGCGCCTCGTGCGCGTGCTGAACCCGGCCACGCGCGACGCCTACACCGCGGGCGAATACGAGCGCCGGCTGCTGAACCTGCCGGACGACGCGCCCTCGCCGACGCTGTACCGCCCGAACCCGAAGGACCCGAGCGGCGGCTACAAGGGCCGCACGGGCATCTACGAACTCGTGATCGTCGACGAGCACATGCGCACGATGATCCACGACGGCGCCTCCGAACTCGACCTCGAGCGCTACGCGCGGATGCGCACGCCGGGTATCCGCGACGACGGGCGCTCCAAGGTGCTCGCCGGCGTCACGACGATCGAGGAAGTCCTCAAGGTCACGCGGGAAGACTGACCTTTGCCTGCCTTCGAATACGTCGCCGTCGACGCGGCGGGCCGCGAGCGCAAGGGCGTCCTGGAGGGCGACACCGCGCGCCACGTCCGCCAGCTGCTGCGCGACCAGCAGTTGCTGCCGGTCGCGGTCGACGAGGTGCTCGGCGAACAGCAGCAGGCGGCCGCCACCGGCGGGCGGCGCCAGGTGTCGTTCAACCTGCAACGCGGCCTGAGTGCGGCGGACCTCGCGCTCGTCACGCGCCAGCTCGCGACCCTGGTGAAATCCGCGCTGCCGCTCGAGGAGTCGCTGCTCGCGGTCTCGCAGCAGACGGACAAGCCCAAGGTCCGCAACATCATGCTCGGCGTGCGCTCCAAGGTCATGGAAGGCCACACGCTCGCCGACGGCTTGGCCGAGTACCCGAACAGCTTCCCCGAAATCTATCGCGCGACGGTCGCCGCGAGCGAACAGTCCGGGCACCTCGACGCCGTGCTGGAGCGTCTGGCCGACTACACCGAGAACCGCCAGCAGCTGCGCAGCCGCACGCTGGGCGCGCTGCTCTACCCGGTCATGCTGTTCGTCGTCTGCGTCGCGATCATCGTCTTCCTGCTGGTCACGGTCGTGCCCAAGGTCGTCGAGGTCTTCCGCAACAGCGAGGCAGAACTGCCCCTGCTCACGCAGGCGCTGATCGCCGGCAGCGACTTCATGCGCCAGTGGGGTTTCGTGCTGCTGATCGCGATCGGCCTCGGTTTCTGGCTGTTCCGGCGCTGGCTGCGGGTCGAGACCAACCGGCGCCGCTGGCACGACTTCCTGCTGCGCCTGCCGCTCGTCGGCAAGATCGTGCGCGGCTCGAACACGGCACGGTTCGCGCGCACCCTGAGCACGCTCACCGCGAGCACGGTGCCGGTGCTCGACGCGCTGCGCATCTCGGGCGAGGTGGTCACGAACCTGCCGATGAAAGGCGCGGTGGCCGACGCGGCCGTGCGCGTGCGCGAAGGCGCGCCGATCGGTCGCTCCCTCGCGCGGAGCCGGTTGTTTCCGCCGATGATGATCCACCTGATCTCGAGCGGCGAGTCGAGCGGCGAACTCGACACGATGCTCGAACGGGCGGCGCAGCACCAGGAGCGCGAGCTCGATGCGGTGCTGCAGGCGATGGTCGGCCTCCTCGGCCCGCTCATGATCCTCGTGATGGGTGGCCTCGTGCTGGTCATCGTCATGGCCATGCTGCTGCCCATCTTCGAGCTGAACCAGCTGGTGAAGTAGAGAACGGTAGTGTCTAGTGCCTGGTGTCTAGTGTTCAGTCGGAGGCGGCATCGCCGCACACCGACGCAGTCGGCTGCCGACTATCCGCTAGACATTGAACACTAGACACTTCCGCTACGCTGCCGCTTCTTTCTTCAGCCGCCCCGCCTCCTCCGCGCCCAGGTACCGCTCGATCTGCGCGCGCGCGACGTAGATCAGCGGGCTCAGCAGCACCGCCATCGCCATCTTGTAGCCGTAGTTCACCGTGCCGACGGCCAGGAACAGCGACACGGGCCAGTGCTGCGGCCCCAGCACGAACGCGATGTAGAGCACGACGAAACTGTCGATCAGCTGCGAGATCGCGGTCGAACCGGTCGCGCGCAGCCAGATCCAGCGCTCGCCGGTCGCCTGGCGGATGCGGTGGAAGACCTGCACGTCGATCAGCTGGCCGACGAAGAACGCCGTGATGGAACCGCCGATCGTCCAGAGGCCCTGGCCGAAGATGCTGTCGTAGGCGGCCTGCATGTCGGGCACGCCGCGATCCACGTTGACGGGCACCCACCACGAAGCCGGGGCGAGGTGGATCGACGCGTACGCGAACACGAACCCGTAGGAGATCATCGCGACCGCGACGTATGAAATCAGCCGCACGCCGCGGGGGCCGAAATACTCGTTGATGATGTCGGTCAGGATGAAGACGATCGGCCAGATCAGGACGCCCGCCGTGAAGTTGAGCGAGCCCTCCTGGCCGAACAGATTCCAGCCGAGCGGCGGCAGCCCGAAGGTGGTCTCGAGCGCAAAGATCTTGACGCCGACGAACTCGGCGACCACGGCGTTGCCGACGAAGAACGCCGTCAGGCACACGAACAGCCGGGTCGGTCGCGACCCGAGCAGCAGAACCGCCATTGGATCTCCGCGTGCGCCAGGGAGCAGCGGCGCGGCCGAGCCTTCGGTCGCGCGGGCGGACAGTCTGCATCGTTCTCGACGGGACGGGCAATGGCTCCGGCGGCCGGCCTGACCGGAGGTTATGTCAAGTCGCGGCCCGGGAGGATCGCCGGCGTCACCCGTTGGCGGCGAGCCGCTTGCGCAGGTTCTCGAGCACGGCCTCTTCCCACCCGAAATCGCCGGCTTCGGGGTCCGATTCCGGCAAGTCCTCGACGCGCCGGGCCACGCGTCGCAATGCGACCGCCTCCCAGTTGTCGGCGTCCTTTCCGGCGTCCTTCTTGTCCGCTTGCGTCATACAGGCTCCGCAGAAAACACGACTTTTCCCGCGAGGCCAAGTTACGCGTGCGACCTGCCGAACGGTGTGGGTACAGTCACGAACCTCGGCACGTGCTCGCCGCTATCCTGCGTCGCCATCGTCCGACACGGTGCCCCGTCCCTTGAACACGCGCAGCAGATCGCGTCGCCCGCGCTTGTCCGGACGGCCCTGCGAGACCGGACCGGACAGCCGATCGAGCTCGCGCACGTGCGCCCGTGCGGCCTCGCTTTCGGGCGTTTCACGGTAGTGCCGGCGTGCTTCCGGGGCCGGCCCGCGACGCTCCGGGATCGACAGGACGTCGACCTCGTAGCGCTCCAGGGCCCGCGTGATGAGCAGCCGGTCGCCGACCTTGACCTGTCGCGAGGCCTTGACGCGATCGCCGTTGACGTGGACGTGACCGCCCTCCACCGCCGTCTGTGCGACGCTGCGGGTCTTGAAGAAACGGGTGCACCAGAGCCACTTGTCGACACGCAGCCCTACGCCGCCGCTGCTGCTGCGCGCGTCCTGCCCGTCTTCGTCGTCGCCCGCGTGGACGTCGCGGTGCGGCGGGCCACTGTCGCGTTTGTGTCGTGCCACGACGCGATTATAAGCCCCGTATAATCCGCCCTTCGTTCGCGCAGGCGCCTTCTCGATGGACCAGAGCTTCCTCGGCCGACTGTCCGCCCAGACCGACGAACTGAAGGGCTCGGGGCTGTTCAAACCGGAGCGCGTGCTCGGTTCGCCGCAACAGCCGGTGGTCACGCTCGCCGACGGGCGCGAGCTGATCAACCTCTGCGCCAACAATTACCTGGCCCTGGCCAACCATCCTGCCATTCGCGAGGCCGCGCACCTCGCGATCGACCGCTACGGCTACGGCATGGCGTCGGTGCGCTTCATCTGCGGCACGCAGGCCGTGCACAAGGAGCTCGAGGCGCGCCTGAGCAGCTTCCTCGGCACCGACGACACGATCCTGTACTCGTCGTGCTTCGACGCCAACGGCGGCCTGTTCGAGACGCTGCTGGACGAGCAGGACGCGGTCATCAGCGACGCGCTGAACCACGCGAGCATCATCGACGGCATCCGGCTCTGCAAGGCGCAGCGGCTGAGGTACGCCAACGACGACCTCGACGAGCTCGAGACGCGGCTCAAGGAGGCTTCGAAGGCCCGCGTGAAGCTGATCGCGACCGACGGTGTCTTTTCGATGGACGGCGTGATTGCGCACCTCAAGGACATCTGCGACCTCGCCGACCGATACGGCGCCCTGGTGATGGTCGACGACTCGCACGCGACGGGCTTCGTCGGCCAGGGCGGGCGCGGCACGCCGGAATACCGCGACGTCATGGGGCGCGTCGACATCCTCACCGGCACGCTCGGCAAGGCCCTCGGCGGCGCTGCGGGGGGCTATACGGCGGCACGCAAGGAGATCGTCGCGTGGCTGCGGCAGCGCTCGCGCCCGTACCTGTTTTCGAACAGCGTCCCGCCGGTGATTGCGGCGACCACGCTGCGCGTGCTCGACCTGGTCGAATCTAGCGACGACCTGCGTGCACGCCTGCGCGACAACACGACGTACTTCCGACAGCGCATGACCGATGCCGGCTTCCAGATCGTCCCGGGCGAGCACCCGATCGCACCGGTCATGCTCGGCGACGCCGCGCTGGCGGCGAAGGTCGCCGAAAAGCTGCTCGACCGCGGCGTGTACGTCATCGGCTTCTCGTACCCGGTCGTGCCGATGGGCAAGGCTCGCATCCGCACGCAGATGACCGCGGGCCACGACCGCAGCCAGCTCGACCGCGCCATCGACGCCTTCGTCGCGGTGGGCCACGAACTCGGCGTCCTCACTAACTCCTGACTCCTATCACCTATCCCCTCCTCCATGAAAGCACTCGTCAAATCGCAGCGCGCGCCCGGCATCTGGATGGAGAGCGTTCCGGAGCCCAAGGTGGGCCCGAACGACGTGCTGATCAAGATCCGCAAGACCGCGATCTGCGGCACGGACATCCACATCTACAACTGGGACCACTGGGCGCAGAAGACGATTCCGGTGCCGATGCACATGGGCCACGAGTACGTGGGTGAGATCGTCCAGATCGGCAGCGAGGTGCAGGGCTTCGAGATCGGCGATCGCGTGTCGGGCGAGGGTCACATCACCTGCGGCTATTGCCGCAACTGCCGCGCCGGGCGCAGGCACCTCTGCCGCAATACCGTCGGCGTGGGCGTGAACCGACCCGGCTGTTTTGCCGAGTACCTGGCGATTCCGGCCTTCAACGCGTTCAAGCTGCCCGATTCCATCACGGACGAGGTCGCGTCGATCCTCGACCCGTTCGGCAACGCGACCCACACGGCGCTGTCGTTCAGCCTCGTCGGGGAAGACGTGCTGATCACCGGCGCCGGGCCGATCGGCATCATGGCCGCGGCGGTCGCCCGCCACGTCGGAGCGCGCCACGTGGTCATCACCGATGTGAACCCGGTGCGGCTCGAGCTCGCGGC
>DASSJN010000131.1:0-10159 GCA_035691185.1 Steroidobacteraceae bacterium | reverse complement strand
CTCGATGGCCGTGGTCGGCGCGCAGGCCGGTCACAACTATCCGGCGCCGATGCTCGCGCTCAAGAACATGCAGGAAGCCGCGGGCCTCGGCCGCGACGCCGCGCTCGAAGTCGAGGGGAAGTACTTCGCCAAGGCGGCCGTGACGCCGCAGGCCGGCGCGCTCGTGGGCGTCTTCCTCGCCGATCAGGGCGTGAAGAAGGCCGCGGGCGCCTGGGAGAAGAAGAGCAAGCAGGAGATCCGGCAGGCGGCCGTGCTCGGTGCCGGCATCATGGGCGGCGGCATTGCCTACCAGGCAGCGCTCAAAGGCACGCCCATCGTCATGAAGGACATCAAGGAGGAGCAGCTCGCGCTGGGCATGAACGAGGCCGGCAAGCTACTCGCCAGGCAGGTCGAGAAGGGCAAGTCGACGCCGGCGAAGATGACCGAGGTGCTCGGTCGCATCCGCCCGACGCTCAACTACGGCGACTTCGGCGGCGTCGACATCATCATCGAGGCCGTGGTCGAGAACCCGAAGGTCAAGAAGGCGGTGTTCGCCGAAGTCGAGCCGCTGGTGAGCGAGGACACCATCATCGCCTCGAACACCTCGACGATCTCGATCAGCCACCTGGCCGAGGGGCTGAAACGGCCGCAGAACTTCGTCGGCATGCACTTCTTCAACCCCGTGCACATGATGCCGCTGGTCGAGGTCATTCGCGGCCGGCAGTCCTCCGACGAGGCGGTTGCCGCCACCGTCAAGCTGGCGACGAAGATGGGCAAGACGCCGGTCGTCGTGAACGACTGCCCGGGGTTCTTCGTCAACCGCGTGCTGTTCCCGTACTTCGCCGGCTTCCACATGCTGCTGCGCGACGGCGCCGACTTCCAGGCGGTCGACAAGGCCATGGAAAGGTTCGGCTGGCCGATGGGCCCGGCCTACCTGATGGACGTCGTCGGCATGGACACCGGCGTGCACGCGGCGGCCGTGATGGCGGAGGGGTTCCCCGACCGCATGAGCCACGACTGGAAGAACACGACGCAGGTGCTGGCCGCGAACCAGCGCTACGGCCAGAAGAACGGCAAGGGGTATTACGTCTACGCGCCCGACAAGAAGGGCAAGCCCAGGAAGGCCGTGGACGCCGCCACGTACGAACTGATCAAGGACGTCGTCGCGCCGCGCCAGGAGTTCACGCCCGAGGAAATCGTCGCCCGCTGCATGGTACCCATGGTCAACGAGGTCGCGCGCTGCCTCGAGGAGAAGATCGTCGCCTCGCCGTACGAGGCGGACATGTCGCTGCTCTACGGCATCGGCTTCCCGCCGTTCCGCGGCGGCGCTTGTCGCTACGTCGATCAGACCGGCGCAGCGAACTTCGTCGCGACGGCGGACAAGCTCGCGCCGCTCGGCAAGCTCTACGAGGCGCCACGGCTGCTGCGCGAGATGGCGGCCTCGGGCAAGAAGTTCTTCGGCTGACGCGCAACGCCACCACCGAATTCACGGAGAGATGTCATGAGTCTCAATCCCCGCGATGTCGTCATCGTCGATGGCGTCCGCACCGCCATGGGCCGCTCGAAGGGCGGCATGTTCCGCCACGTGCGCGCCGAGAACCTGTCGGCCGAGCTGATCAAGGCCTTGTTCCGGCGCAACCCGGCCGTCGACATGAACGAAGTCGAAGACGTGATCTGGGGCTGCGTCAACCAGACGCTCGAGCAGGGCATGAACGTCGCCCGCAACTCGCTGCTGCTCGCCGGCCTGCCGCACACGGTGCCCGGCCAGACCGTCAACCGCCTCTGCGGCTCGTCCATGCAGGCGCTGCACACGGCGGCAGCGCAGATCATGACGGGCCAGGGCGACGTGTTCGTGATCGGCGGCGTCGAGCACATGGGCCACGTCGGCATGATGCACGGCATCGACCTGAACCCCGCCGCCTCCACGCAGTACGCCAAGGCCTCGAACATGATGGGACTGACGGCGGAGCTGCTCGGTCGCATGCACGGCATCACCCGCGAGATGCAGGACCAGTTCGCGGCACGCTCGCACCGCAAGGCCTGGGAAGCGACGCAGACCGGGCGCTTCAGGAACGAGGTCATCGGCATCGAAGGTCACGACGCGTCCGGCGCACGCATGCTGTGCGAGATCGACGAGGTGATCCGGCCCGAGACCACGGTCGAGACACTCGCGACGCTGTCGCCGGCGTTCGATCCCAAAGGCGGCACGGTGACGGCGGGTTCCTCGTCGGCGATCTCCGACGGTGCGTCCGCGATGCTGGTCATGAGCTACGAGCGCGCCAGGGCGCTCGGCCTCAAGCCGCGCGCGAAGATCCGTGCGATGGCCGTGGCCGGTTGCGACCCGGCGATCATGGGGTACGGCCCCGTGCCCGCGACCAGGAAGGCGTTGAAGCGCGCCGGCCTCAAGGCCGAGGACGTCCAGGTGTTCGAACTCAACGAGGCGTTCGCGGCGCAGTCGCTGCCCGTGATCAAGGACCTCGGACTCATGGACACGTTCGATGCCCGCGTGAACCTGAACGGCGGCGCGATCGCGCTCGGCCACCCGCTCGGCTGCTCCGGCGCGCGCATCACGACGGCGCTCGTCAACGTGATGGAGCAGCAGGACGCGAGCCTCGGCGTGTCGACGATGTGCATCGGTCTCGGCCAGGGCATCACCACGGTCCTCGAACGCGTCTGATCCTCCACCTCTCCCGGCGAACCGGGAGAGCTCGCGCATCGCGCGGGTGAGGGCCTGAAACGGCTCCTCCGGCGAACCGAGGCGTAGGATTTCGCGCCACGTCGCGCGCTACAGACGGTTCGGCTCGCAACCTCGGCGGGCGTCGGCGGTATTACACGTAGACGACCGCCGTGCGCCAGGAAAAAGGAGCCGATGCCATGACCACTCGTCTTGATCGGGAACAGGGCCCGCTGCTGCACGCCTACTGTCACCGCTGCGAGAAGTGGCGCGTGCTCGAAGCCGAGGCGTTCACCGTCGATTTCTGCGTGGAGTCGGATCCGCCGGCAGAGGCGCTGTGCCCCGACTGCGGCGAGTACGGGCTGGTGAGGGTCCGGCTGCCGCCGACCCGCCGTCCCGCGGCGTCGTTGCTGCTGCTCGAGCAGCCACGCGTGGATCCCGGACTACTGCCCTGACTGCGCGGAAACCGCGACGCCGCGAACATGCGCGCGGCGTCACGCGGTGACGCGTCTGCCGCGCGTCGGACGGTTGATTGCTGCCCCGCAGCACGGTTCGTCGCCAGTTCCGCAACGTTGCTGCGCATAAGCCCGAATACCCGTAGCCGTGCGCCAGGAGGA
Source organism: Steroidobacteraceae bacterium (assembly GCA_035691185.1). Classification (GTDB taxonomy): domain Bacteria; phylum Pseudomonadota; class Gammaproteobacteria; order Steroidobacterales; family Steroidobacteraceae; genus RPQJ01. The sequence continues at coordinate 6,889 of DASSJN010000131.1, read as the reverse complement.
GATTCTCCCGGTCGGTCGACACGCCGGGCGGAGGGGGTATGGACGCGAAGGCACGTGACGCTGCGATGGCACTGGCCGAGGACGCTCGCCAGTCGGAGTGGGACAACGTCAGCTTCACCGCAGAAGTCTTCAAGGGCACGTTCCGCTGGGACCTGGTGCATCCGTTCCCGGCGCAGTCGCCCGAAGACCGCAGGATCGGCGACGAGTACATCGAAAAGATCCGCCCGGTGATCGAGCGCGTCGTCGATCCGTGGCAGATCGACGAAGACGGCGAATATCCAGGCGAGGCTCTGGACGCGCTGGCGGCGGTCGGACTCTTCGGCATGAAGATCCCGCAGGAATACGGCGGCCTCGGACTCTCGGTCACGAACTACTGCCGCGTGCTCGGCTTCATCGGCAGTTACTGCGCGAACACGGTCGCCTACCTGTCGGCACACCAGAGCATCGGCGTGCCGCAGCCGCTCAAGGAATTCGGCACCGAGGAGCAGAAGCGCAGGTACCTGCCACGGCTCGCGCGTGGCGAGATCTCCGCGTTCGCACTGACCGAGCCCGGCGTCGGCTCCGATCCGGCGCGCATGTCGACGACGGCGACGCCGTCACCCGACGGCACGCACTACGTGCTGAACGGCGACAAGCTCTGGTGCACCAATCTCACCGATCCGAAGACGACCCTGCTGGCCGTGCTCGCGCGCACACCGGACAAGGTGCTGCCGAACGGCAAGACGCTGCCGCAGATCTCGTGCTTCGTGGTCGAGACGGCGTGGCCCGGCGTCGAGCGCGTCCGGCGTTCGCGTTTCATGGGTCTGCGGGCCATCGCGAACGGCGTGGTCACGTTCAAGAACGTCAAGGTTCCGGTGGAGAACCTCGTCGGCAAGCCCGGCGAAGGACTCAGGATCGCACTGGCGACGCTCAACGTCGGCCGCCTGAGCCTGCCGGCCGCCGCCATCGGCGGCGCGTCGGCGCTGGTCGACGATGCGAAGTGGTGGACATCGACACGCCAGCAGTGGGGCCAGCCGATCGGCCGGCACCAGGCCGTCGCCCGGATGATCTCGACCTACATGGCGCAGCTGTTCGCGATGAAGGCGATGGTCAAGGCGACCTGTGCTTTTGCGGACCACAAGAACGCGGACATCCGGCTGGAAGCGGCCGCCGCCAAGTACTATTGCTCCGAGGCGCTCTGGAAGATGTACGACGACTTCGTCCAGGTGCGCGGCGGACGCGGCTACGAGACGGCCCGGTCGCTGTACGGGCGTGGCGAACGCCCGACGAGCGTCGAAATGGCGCTGCGGGATGCACGCATCAACCGCATCTTCGAGGGCTCGTCGCAGGTCATGCAACTGATCATGGCGCGCGAGGCGCTCGACACGCATTTCCGCCTCATGATGCCGATCCTGCAGCCGAAGCCGGGGCAGAAGGTTACGAAGCGCGACGCGCTGCTGAAGGCGGTCGGCTTCTACTCGTCCTGGCTGCCGAAGCTGTTCCTGCCGCAGGCGGCAGGACGCCTCGAAGCGCCACACCTGGACGAGCGCAACCGTCGCCATCTCGAGTACGCGGCGAAAGCGAGCAAGCTGCTGGCACGCCGGTTGTTCGCGACGATGGCCAGGCACGGCCCGAAACTGGAGCGGGAGCAGATCCTGCTCGGCAACTTCGTCGACGTCGGCGTCGAGCTCTTCGTCATGGCGGCCACGCTGTCCTATGCCGACCATCTCGTCGCGGCCGAGCCAGGCGACCGGACGCCGCTGGAACTGGCCGACCTGTATTGCCGCGAGGCACGACGCCGGATCGAGTCGAATTTCCGCGCGGTGAAGCACAACTTCAATCGGTCGTACGGCAAGGTCGCCGGCCTGCTGATGGACGGGAAGCTCGACTGGCTCGGTGAAGGCGCGGCCAACCCGATCCCGCCCCAGTACCGTGACTGGTCCCGCAACGACTACGAGCACCCCGCTGTCACGACTGCCGCGGCGCCGACGGAGGACCGACCGCGACCACGCGAGGCGGCGTAGCGCTGGTTCACTCGCGCCAGCCCTGCGCGCAGCCGTCGCTGCGCTTTGCACGACGGCGGCAGCAGGTTAACTTCGACGGATGCCCACGCGTTCGCGAGGTTTTGCACCCATCGCTGCCCCCGATGCGCGGGTGCTGATTCTCGGCTCGCTGCCGGGCCAGGTGTCCCTCGCGCGACGGCAGTATTACGCCCAGCCGCACAACGCGTTCTGGCGGATCATGGGCGCGCTGTTCGACGCCGGACCGGAGCGGCCTTACGAGGAGCGTGCCGCGCGCCTCCGGGCACGCGGGGTTGCGCTGTGGGACGTGTGCAAGGCGGCGGTCCGGCCGGGCAGCCTCGACTCCGCCATCGACCTGCGCAGTGTCCTGCCAAACGACTTCCGCACGTTCTTCCGCGCACACAGTGCGATCACGAGCGTGTTCACGAATGGCGGCACCGCCACGCGGCTGTACACGCGGTGCGTGCTGCCGGGCCTCGGCGAGCCGGCGCGCAGCCTGCCGCTGCATCCGCTGCCGTCGACGAGTCCCGCCCACGCGTCGCTGCGATTCGAGCAGAAGCTCGAGCGCTGGAAGGCCGTGGCGGTTACGTTGCAGAGCCGGTGACAGGACGGCCGACGTCGGGCATGAAACTCGCGACGAATTTCCTGGGCGGGGTCGCAGTGGTCCTCGCCGCAGTGATCCTCGGTGGCTGCACACCGCACACGCGTCCGCCCGTGCGACTGCCGCCCGCAGATGCGCCGCCAGGCGCGATCCGGCTCTACGCGGTCGGCGACGTCGCAGACTGCGGAGAGGCTCCGCCCGAGGCTGCAATGGCGCGACGCACGGCGGCACTGGTTCCGACCGGCTCGCTCGTACTGGGCCTCGGCGACATGGCGTATCCGTACGCCGACGCCGCGACACTCGATCGCTGCTATGCGGGGACCTGGGGCGTCCATCGTGCGACGACGCTCGCGATTGCCGGCAACCACGACTATGTGTCGGGCAGCGCACGCACCTTCCGCGCGTATTTCGGTCTCGACGATCGCTCGGTGAGCGATCGGTTCGTCGCGTTCACCCAGTCGCTGTCGCCGGACTGGCTGTTGATCGCGCTGGACAGCAATGCCGAGGGTGAGAGCATGCGGCGGCAGCGCGAGTGGCTCGCGCAGACGCTCGAGGCCGCCAGACCAAGCCGCGCAAACACCGCCCAGTCCCCCCGCTGCATCGCCGTGATGTGGCACGCGCCGCTCTATTCCTCCGGCTGGCACCGTGGTGCCGGCGAGCACATGCGCCCGGTGTGGGCGCTGCTCGACGGGTATGGCGCCGACTTCGTGCTGAGCGGTCATGAGCACTTCTACGAGGCCTTCGAGCCGTTCGATGCCCAGGGTCAGCGACGGCACGACGGTGACGGGATGCGGCAGTTCGTCGTCGGCACGGGCGGCGCGCGGCTGCACGGCTTCTGGCGGCCGCCGTATGCGAGCCGGGCACGCGTGCTGGACTTCGGCGTGTTGCAGATGACCCTGGGCAGCGACCAGTACGCCTGGCGGTTCATCGACACCGAGGGCCGCATGCGCGACGGCGGCACTGCGCAGTGCCGTGGTTCACGGCCGGAGTCGACGGGGTCCCGCGGGAGCGGGAACTGAGGTAACGTTGCGCCCCACTCGAGAAGCGGCGGCCGCAACGGTCGCCCGGCACGACAACCAGCGCGAGGACCCGCCGGCCGATGCAAGCCTTTACCGCGTGGATGAACGAACTCAATTCCATCGTCTGGGGCCCGGCAATGCTGGTGTTGATCCTGGGCACGGGGCTGTTCCTGCAATTGCGACTGCGCGGGATGCCCGTCGTCCGTATCCCTGCGGGCCTCCGGCTCGTCTGGAGCGGGCGCGGCGGCGACGAGGAGCACGGCGAAGTGAGCCCGTTCTCGGCGTTGATGACCTGTCTAGCGGCGACGATCGGCGTCGGCAACATCGCCGGCGTCGCCACGGCGGTCGCACTGGGCGGTCCCGGCGCGGTGTTCTGGATGTGGATGACGGCGCTGGTGGGCATGGCGACCAAGTACGCCGAAGTGCTGCTCGCCGTGCACTACCGCGAACGCGACGCGCACGGGCGCTGGGTCGGCGGCCCGATGTACGCGATCCGCAACGGGCTCGGCCGGCGCTGGGCGTGGCTGGGGACGCTGTTCGCCGTCTTCGGCGGCCTCGCCGGTTTCGGCATCGGCAACATGGTGCAGTCGAACAGCATCGCGGCCGCGATGCAGAACTCCTTCAGCGTCAGCCCGACCGTGACCGGCCTCGTGCTCACGGTCGTCACGGGCGCAGTGATCCTCGGCGGCATCAAGCGCATCGCCGCCGTGGCGAACTGGCTCGTGCCGTTCATGGCGATCGGCTACGTCGCCGCGTCGCTGATCGTTCTGATCGCGCACGCGAGCAAGATTCCCGCGGCGTTCGCGCTGATCTTCGAGACCGCGTTCACGGGCACGGCGGCCGTCGGCGGCTTCACGGGCGCGGCGATGATCGCCGCCATCCGCTACGGCGTGGCACGCGGCATTTTCTCGAACGAGGCAGGGCTCGGCACGGCCGGCATCGCGCAGGCCGCAGGCATGAGCAACGACCCGGTGCGCAGCGGCCTGATCGGCATGATGGGCACGTTCTTCGACACGATCGTGGTCTGTTCCATGACCGGCCTCGCGATCGTCGTCTCGGGCGCCTGGGAGTCGGGCCGGACCGGCGCCGCGCTGACGCAGCTCGCCTTCCAGTCGGCGCTGCCCGGCGTCGGCGACGAGATCGTCGCGATTGCGCTCGGCATCTTTGCGCTGACGACGATCCTCGGCTGGTCCTACTACGGCGAGCGGTGCTGGCAGTTCCTCGTCGGCCGATGGACCATCAAGCCCTACCGCGTGCTCTGGACGGCCGCCGTGTTCTTCGGCGCGGTGACGCACCTGGACCTCGCCTGGACGATCGCGGACACGCTCAACGCCATGATGGCGGTGCCGAACCTGATTGCTCTGCTGGCGCTGTCGCCGGTGGTCGTGCAGCTCACCCGGGCGGGTCTCGCAAATACGCTCCGGGGCTGACGGCCCGGCTGGCTTATACTGGCGGCCCGGCTGCCACGGAGGGCAGGGGTGACCGTCAAGCTGCCGCTGCCGTTCGCAAATTCCCGCGGGCTTGGGCGCGGGAATCCGTTGCTCGGCGAGCCGTGCGTCGCACTCGACGTGGTCGGCCTCGAACTGGAAGCCGGGCTCTACGCAGGCTGGCGTCGTCGCATCGAGCACGTCGCGCGGGCGCTGGGCTGGCCCGTGCCGAGGTTCGCCATGCTCGCCGACGAGCCGGCCTCCACGTTGTGCTTTACGGTCCCGGTGTACCAGGTGCGGACGGCGCGCGAGGCGAACGAGTGGGCGTTCTGCGCGTCGGTGATCGACCGTGATCCGTGTCACTGGGGCGCGCTGCACGAATCGCTGCGGGCCGCCGCCGGTGCCGGCCCTCCCGATCGGCCGTGCGTGGCCGCGGAGATCGACCAGCGCAAGGCGCTCGAGCGGCTGCGGCAGCTCGGAGCAGCCGAGGCCGACACCTTGCTGCCCGCCTGAAGGCTGCTACTTCTCGCGCCAGACGCCCTCGCGGCGCCGGTCCGCGGCAGCCTCGAACCGATCCCGTCCGGGCCCGTTCAATGCCACCCCGTGCAGCCCCGATTCCTCGCCACGCCCCGCCTTGACGACGACGCCACGGTCCCCGAGCCCCTGCACGACCTCGGGCGCCAGCTTCGCGGCTTCGCCGAAGACGTCGGTGCCTCGGGCAATGATGTTCGGCAGGTCGAACGCCTGTTGCAGCGGCAGGTCCCAGAACAGCAGGCCGACCAGCGCCTTCGCGTTGTAGGCCAGGATCGCCGAGCCGCCGGGCGAACCGAGCGCCGCGACGAGGTCGCCGTCGTCACGCTCCAGCACGATCACCGGCGCCATCGACGAGCGCGGTCGCTTGCCGCCGGCCACCGCATTGGCCACGGAGTGGCCGGCGTCATCGACGGCCCTGAACGAGAAATCCGTCAGCTGGTTGTTCAGGAAGAAGCCGCCGACCGCACGGCCCGAACCGAACAGCGACTCGACCGAGGTCGTCATCGAGACGACGTCGCCTTCGGCGTCGACGACGACGAAGTGGCTCGTGCCGGGCACGTCGAGCGTCGCGTCGCGGCCGGCGTGCGTCAACGAGGCGCCGGGCGGAGTGCCGGGCGGCGGCGCGGCCTGCGCCATGCGGTCGCCGATCAGCCGCACACGTTCGTCGAGGTAGCGCGGGTCGAGCAGCCCTTCGACCGGCACCGGCACGAAGCGCGGGTCGGCCACGTACTGGTCGCGGTCGGCGTACATGAGGCGACTCGCTTCCACGAACAGCAGCCAGGCCTGGGGATCCGCCGGGTCGCGCGCGCCGATGTCGGTCCGCTCGAGCAGGCCGAGCAGTTCGAGCAGGCCGACGCCGCTCGACGGCGGAGGCGGCACGCAGACCAGGTAGACGCGGACGGGCTTGCAGAGCGGCGCGGTGACGAGCGGCCGATAGGCCGACATGTCGGCGAGCGTGAGCGTGCCCGGGCGCGGCGCATCGTGCGTGCGGGCCACGATCCGCTCCGCCAGCGGGCCTTCGAGCAGCGCGCGCGGCCCCTGCTCGGCGATCGTGCGCAGCGTGCCGGCGTAAGCCGGGTTGCGCAGCGTGTCCCCGGCCTGCACGAGCGTACCGTCGGCCTTGGTGAAGAGCCCGCGCGCATCGGGCAACGTCGCCTGCGTGGAGCTGCTGTTGGCGAAGCGTGCGAGCCGCTGCGGCACGGGGAAACCCTGCTCGGCCGCACGGATCGACGCATCGAAGAGTTCGCGCCACGGCAGCCTGCCGTACCGGTCGTGCGCAGCGCCGAGCATCGCGACGGCGCCCGGCAC
>DASSJN010000130.1:0-7829 GCA_035691185.1 Steroidobacteraceae bacterium | reverse complement strand
TCCTCGGATATCCACTGCTGCAGAGCGCGGACATCCTGCTCTACCGTGCGATGGGCGTGCCCGTGGGCGAGGACCAGGTCGCCCATGTCGAGATCACCCGCGAAATCGCGCGTCGCTTCAATTTCGTCTTCGGCCGCGAGCCCGGCTTCGAAGCGAAGGCGGAGCGTGCCATCAAGAACCTCGGCGCGAAGAACGCTGCCATCTACCGCGACCTGCGCAAGTCCTACCAGGAGCAGGGCAACGAGGAGGCGCTCACGAAGGCGCACACGCTCCTCGACGGCAATTCACGGATCACGCTCGCGGACCGCGAACGGCTGCTCGGGTACCTCGAAGGCACCGGGCGCACGATCCTGCCGGAGCCCGAGGCGCTGCTGACGGCGACGCCCAAGGTCGTCGGCCTCGACGGCCGCAAGATGTCGAAGTCGTACGGCAACACGATCGGCCTGCGCGAGGACCCGGACCAGGTCGCGAAAAAGCTCAGGACGATGCAGACCGACCCGGCACGCGTGCGCCGCACCGACCCGGGCACGCCGGAGAAATGCCCCGTGTGGGACCTGCACCTGCTCTATTCGTCCGCGGAAACGCAGGCCTGGGCCGCGCACGGCTGTCGCACGGCGGGCATCGGTTGCCTCGAGTGCAAGAAGCCGGTGATCGACCGCATCGTCGAGGAGATCAGTGGCATGCGGCAGCGCGCGCAGGAATACGAGGACAATCCGGAGCAGGTCCGCGGCATCATCGCCGAGGGCTGCGAGAAGGCCAGGGAAGTTGCCAGCGCGACGCTCGACGACGTCAAGCAGGCAATGGGCCTCACGTACCGTTGAGTCAGGAGGGCGCATGACCAAACCCGACCTCAGGGTCATCGAGGGCGGACTCGGAGCCGAGCCGCACCCCGAGCACGTGCCGATCGAACCGCCGCCTGCGCAGGCAGAGATGCCCTTCGCGGTCGTCGAGGGCGAGCCGGTCACGCAGCTGCCGAAGGATCTCTACATCCCGCCGGACGCGCTGCAGGTCTTCCTCGAGGCGTTCGAAGGGCCGCTCGACCTGCTGCTGTACCTGATCCGGCGCCAGAACCTCGACATCCTCGACATCCCGATCGCCGAGATCACGCGCCAGTACATGCAGTACATCGAGGTGATGCACGGCATGCAGCTCGAGCTCGCGGGCGAATACCTCGTGAGGGCCGCGACGCTCGCCGAGATCAAGTCGCGCATGCTGCTGCCGCGGCCGACGTCGGCCGACGGGCAGGAGGAAGCAGATCCGCGCGCCGAGCTCGTCCGTCGACTGCAGGAATACGAACGCTTCAAGCGGGCGGCGCTCGACATCGAGGAGTTGCACCGCGTCGATCGCGACACGTTCCCGGCCTCGGCCGAGCTGGTCGAGCGCCGCGTCGTGAAGCTGCAGCCGAACGTGACGCTGCAGGAGATGCTCGTCGCGCTGAAGGACGTCATGCAGCGGGCCGAGATGTTCGCGCACCACCACATCAGCCGCGAGCGGCTGTCGGTGCGACAGCGCATGTCCGAGGTGCTCAACACCATGAGCACTCGGGCGTTCGTCGAATTCGTGGCCCTGTTTCGCGCCGAAGAAGGGCGCATGGGCGTCACCGTCACGTTCGTCGCGATCCTCGAGCTGCTGCGTGAGGGTCTGATCGAGATCGTGCAATCCGAACCATTCGCGCCGATCCATGTGCGCGCCGGCGCACCGCGCCCGGCACTCGCCATGGCGGACACGGACCAGGCCGGCACCGGCCCGCAAGGCAACGAACCATGACCGAGAATCCGCTGGCCAGCGTCGTCGAAGCCGTGCTGCTCGCCGCCGGCCGTCCCGTCTCCGTCGACCAGCTGCTCGAGTTGTTCGACGAACTGCAGCGTCCTCCCGTCGAGGAGCTGCGCTCCGCGTTGCAGGAACTCCAGCAAAGCTACGAAGGCCGCGGCGTCGAGCTCAAGGAAGTGGCGAGCGGCTGGCGCGTGCAGGTCCGGGCGCAGCATGCGGACGTCGTCTCGCGCCTCTGGCAGGAGCGACCGAGCCGCTATTCGCGGGCGCTGCTCGAGACGCTGGCCCTGATCGCCTATCGGCAGCCGATCACGCGCGGCGAGATCGAGGACATCCGCGGCGTGACGGTCAGCACCACCATCATGCGTACGCTGCACGAGCGCAACTGGATCCGGGTCGTCGGCCACCGCGAGGTGCCCGGCCGGCCCGAACTGCTCGGCACGACGCGCGAGTTCCTCGATTATTTCGGCCTCAAGAGCCTCGACGACATGCCGACGCTCGCCGAACTGCAGGACCTCGAAGACATCAAGGAGCAGCTGGACCTGCCCGAGGCGCCCATAGGCGCTGCGGCGGCCGCAGCGAACGAGGACCAGGCGGTCCTGCCGGAGGTGCCGTCGGAGGAAACTGTCCTCCCGGCGGATGATGGCGAGCCCGATGCCTTCCCCAGCCCGGGCGACGAGGACCTTGAGCGAACGCCTGCATAGGCTGCTCGCGCAGCACGGGCTCGGGTCGCGGCGCCAGGTCGAAGCCTGGATCCGCGACGGTCGCGTCCTCGTGAACGGCAGACCGGCCGAGGTCGGGCAGGCCGTCGAGCCGCGCGACCGTGTCGTCGTCGACGGGCGAGACGTCACACGGCTGCTGGCGGTCGAGCGCAAGCTGCAGGTGATCGTCTATCACAAGCCGACCGGCGAGATGTTGCGCAGCCGCGCTGGCGACGACCGCGAAGGCGTCGAGCCCAGGCTTCCCGCATTGCACGGCGGGCGCTGGGTCGCGATCAACGCGCTGGGCTACGGCGAGGACGGCCTGCTGATCCTCGCCAACGAAGGTCCGTTCGCACTCGCGATCGCGCGTCGCGGCCACGAGATTCCGGTCGAGTATCGCGTCCGGGCGCTGCGCCCGCGCCAGGAAGTCGACTGGCCGCAGATGCCGACCGAAGTCGACGTCGAAGGCGAGCCCGTCACGTTCAGCGCGGTCGAGCCGGCGGGCGCGAGCGGCACCAACATGTGGTTCAGGGTGGCCAGCGACCGGACGCTGCCGCGCGGTGCGATCCGCGCGCTGTTCGACGCGGCTGGCCTCAAGCTCAACCGCGCGATGCTCGTGCGGTGGGGGCCGATCGTGTTGCCGCGCGACTTGCCGCGCGGGCGCTCGCGATCGCTCGACGGCGAGGACCTCGACGCACTCTATGCGCTCGCGGGCCGCAGCCGGGCCGCCGAGCAGGACGCGCGCAAACGACGCGGCCCGCGTCCGCCACCGGACCGGCGACGCAAGCCTACGGCTGCGCGTCGAAGCGGCAGCCGGTGACTCCGCGACTGTCGGGCCCGAGCAGGTAGAGAAACGGCTCGAGCACGTCTTGCGGCGCGGCCAGCTTCGACGCGTCCTCGGCCGGGTAGGCCTTCGCACGCATGGCCGATCGCACCGGGCCCGGGTTGACGCTGTTCGACCGGATCGGCCGATCCGTCGCCAGTTCGTCCGCGAGGACCTGCATGAGGCCTTCGTCGGCGAATTTCGACACCGCGTACGCGCCCCAGTAGGCGCGGCCTTTCACCGACACGCCGCTCGTGGTGAACACGATCGACGGGTCTGCCGACTGCTGCAGCAGCGGCAGCAGCGTCTTGGTCAGGATGAACGGCGCCGTGACGTTGACGTGCATGACCTTCATAAAGGTCGGCACGTCGTAGTGCGCGATGGGTGAACGGTCCCCGAGCAGACCGCCGACGTGCGCGAGGCCGTCGAGGCGCCCGAACTCCTGCCCGATCGCGGCAGCGAGTGATTCGTAGGAGGTCGCGTCCGCCTTCTCGAAATCGAGCGGGGCGATGGACGGCCGCGGCGCTCCGGCGTCGATGATGGCGTCGTAGAGGTGCTCGAGCTTCTTCACGGACCGCCCGTTCAGGATCACGCGCGCACCGAGGTCGGCACAGGCCCTCGCCAGCGCGCCGCCGATGGCGCCACTCGCGCCGGTGACGAGGACGACCCGGTCGTTCAACAGCCCCGGAGCCGGGCGATAGGCGCGAATTTCAGCGGAGATCGGGGCAGGCATCTGGGCTCCAAGGGTCGTCAGGGTGCGCGTCACGCGGCGCGCAAGGCTGTCCGCCAGGCGGTCCACAGCTTGGTCCAGCCGGGCACTTCGGCACGCGTGCGCGCGAGTTCGCCGCGATGCTCGATCTGCTCGAGCAGTCTGCCGTGCAGGGCGGCGAGCACGAGGCCCTGGCGTTGCCGGGCGCGCGCCGTCCCCTCGAGCAGGTTGGCCAGCCGACGAAATTCCTGTCGCAACTCGCCCCGCATCGCCACGAGCACTGCGGCGAGCGCAGGGGTCATGGCGTCGGCGCGCACTTCGTACGGGTCCACGCCCGCGCCTGCGAGCACGTCCAGGGGCAGCGGCAGGCGGCCGCTCGCCAGGTGGCCGCGCAGGTCGCGCAACAATTCCGTGCGGCACACCGCCGACCCCAGGCGTCGCGCGAAGTCACGCTCGACGTCGGAGAGCGCCGCGTCGCCGCTCGAGGCGTACGCGGCGAGCGTCTGCAGCGACCCGCTGGCACGAAAGCAATACGCCTCGAGTTCCCGCGCGCTCGCGAGCGTCAGCCGCGCGAGGTCGAAGTCGGCCGCGACCAGCGGTTCGTGCAGCAGCGACAGCTGCTCGCCCGTCAGTTCGCGCAGCGGTCGCAGCGCGCGCGTGACCGGATGCAGCGGATTGCCGCCGAGCAGCCGGTCGACCTCACCACGCCACCACTGCAGGCGCGAATGGGCCACCTCATGGCTCGACGACCGCACCGTGTCGCCGATCTCGGCCTCGTAGGCGTAGAGCGCCTGGAGCAGGGGCCGTGCGTGCTCGGCAGCGTACATCACCGCGAAATGGCGCAAGGAGCCCGGCGGCGTGCCGCGGTGGAGCGGGTCGTCTGTCATTCGCGTCCCTCGTCCGCGCCCTGCGCTGAGCCCTCGTCCGCGCTCTGCGCGACCTCTCCCACCGTCGAGGGAGAGGTAATCACGGTGCGCACGAGCGTCTCCACTGGAGGGACGTCCTCGATCTCGCGCGCCGGGCGCAGGCCAAGCTCCGTGAACTTGCGCGCGCCCGGCAGCACCTGCCGCTCCAGCGAGCCGACCGCCGCGTTGTACGCTTCGACGCCCTGGCCGAGCGAGCGCCCGACCCTGGCAAGGTGCGTCGTGAACGTCACGAGGCGCTTGTAGGTTTCCTCGCCCAGTTCCTGGATCCGCAGCGCATTCTCGGCGAGCGCGTTCTGGCGCCAGCCGTAGGCGACGGCCTTGAGCAGCGCGACGAAGCTCGTCGGCGTCGCGACGATGACGTGCTGCCGGATCGCGTCCTCGAGCAGCGTCGGCACTTCTGCGACGGCGGCGGAGAGGAACTGGTCGCCGGGGATGAACAGCACGACGAAATCCGGACTCTGCTCGAACTGCGCCCAGTACGCCTTCTGCGCGAGTTGCCGGACACGCTCCTGCACGGCCGCGGCATGTCGGCGCAGGGCCGCGGCGCGGTCCTCGTCGGTGGCCGCCTCGGCCGCGGTCAGGTACGCATCGAGCGGCGTCTTGACGTCGACGATGATCTGCCTGCCGTCGGGCATGTTGACGATCATGTCGGGCCGCAGGGCGCCATCGTCGCCCGGGGTGTACACCTGCTCCACGAAGTCGCACCGCTCGACCATGCCGGCGAGTTCCGCGAGCCGACGCAGCGTGAACTCGCCCCACTGGCCGCGCACTTCGGGTCGTCGCAGGGCCGAAACGAGGTTGTGCGTCTCTCGCTGGAGCGTGGCCTGGCCGAGCGCGACGTGCTCGAGCGATGCGCGCAAGGCGCCGAAGCTCTCGGCGCGCTCCTTCTCTATCCGCGCGATCTGCTCCTGGGTCCGCTGCAGCACCTCGCGCACCGGGGCGAGCATCGATTCGACCGCCTTCTCGCGCTCGGACAGGTTCCGCAACGACAGCTCCTGCTGCTGGCCGAGCGTCTGGCGCGCGAGCTGCAGGAACAGCTCGTTGTTGCCGCGCAGCGCCTGGCCGGCCATCGCGTCGAAGCCGGCGCGCAACCGCTCGAGCGCGAGGTCGAGGGCCTGGTCGCGTTCCGCGGCGACGTCCTCGGCCGACTTGAGCGAAGCCTTCGTGGCGGCGAGCCGCAGTTCGACGCCGTGCTTGCCGCGCCGACCGATCAGCACGCCCGCGACGAGGCCGAACCCGACAGCCAGTGCGAGCATCAGCAGACCCGTGATACCCGGTTCCATCACGTGCCCGTCGCCGCATCCAGGTGGCGCAGCGTGAGCCAGTCGAGCAGGCCCTCGGGACGCACGACGATGCCGTGCGGATTCCACCGCAGCGGCTGGTCATCGGGACCGAGGTAGCCGTAGGCAGCCACCACGGTCTGCATGCCAGCGGCGCGTCCCGCGACGATGTCGCGCTCGGCATCGCCGACGTACACGCAGCGTTGAGGCGGAACGCCGGCGAGCCGGGCGGCGTGCAGCAGGGGAAGCGGGTGCGGTTTGCGTTCCGCCACGGTGTCGCCACACACGACGCAGCAGACGCGCGACGTGAGTCCGAGACGTTCGAGCAACGGATCGGTCAGCCACCCCGGCTTGTTGGTGACGATCCCCCAGGGCAGCCGCTCGGTCTCCAGCGCGGCGAGCACCGGGTCGAGGCCCGGAAACAGGCACGTGCCATCGGCGAGGTTGCGCGCGTAGAGGTCGAGGAACCGCAGGCGCAGCCGCTCGAATTCGTCACCGGCGACTTCGGGAAAACCCACCGTGACGAGCCGGATGGCGCCGTGCGAGACCGAAGCCCGTACTTCCGCGAACGGCAACGGCTCGCGACCTTCCTCGACGCGCAACCGGTTCAGCGCACCGACCATGTCCGGGGCGGTGTCGAGCAGCGTACCGTCGAGGTCGAACAGGATCGCGGCGGCGCGGCTCATGCGGAACGATCGACCTCGTCGCGGCGCAGGTGCATCAGGTAATTGACGCTCGCGTCGCCGGTGAGGCGCGCCTTGCGCCCGAAGGGGTCGTAGTCGAGCCCGGCAATGTCGACGATCGCGAGGCCTGCCGCGTGGGCCCACTGGCGCAGCTCCGACGGGCGGATGAATTTCTCGTACGTGTGCGTGCCGGCGGGCAGCAGCCGCAGCACGTACTCCGCGCCGACGACGGCCATCGCGTACGACTTGAGCGTTCGGTTCAGCGTCGAGACGAACACGTGGCCGCCCGGACGCACGAGCCGCGCGATCGCGTCGATTGCGGCGGCCGGGTCGGGGACGTGCTCGAGCATCTCCATGCAGGCCGCGATCTCGTACTGGCCCGCGTGGTTCGCGGCGTGCTGCTCGGCCGACTCGAGCACGTACTCCACGTCGACGCCGCTTTCGAGCGCATGCAGTCGTGCGACCTGCAGCAGGTCGTCGGCCAGGTCGATGCCGGTGACCTTCGCGCCTTTGCGTGCCATGGCCTCGGCCAGCAGGCCGCCGCCACAGCCCACGTCGAGCACCTTGCGCCCGGCCAGCGGGCCGGCACGCTCGACGTACTCCAGTCGCACGGGGTTGAGGTCGTGCAGCGGACGCATCTCGCCCTGCGGGTCCCACCAGCGGCTCGCGGCGGCTTCGAAGCGCGCGATCTCCGCCGGGTCGACGTTCGGTTTTTCTGCAGCGGTCGTCATTGCTCGCTCCCGCCGTGCCCAGTGTCGATGCGCGCGCGCCACGCGTCGGCCCGCTCGAGCACGGCTGACTCGTCCAGATAGCGCAGCGTGCCGTCCGCGAGCAGCCGCCGGCCGGCCACCCAGGTGTCGGTCACCTGCCGCGAACTGCTGGCGTACACGAGCGTCGATTCGACGTCGTGGACGGGCCAGCTGCCCGGCGTGCGCAG
>DASSJN010000129.1:0-3769 GCA_035691185.1 Steroidobacteraceae bacterium | reverse complement strand
AGCAGCGCCGCTGCCGCGCCGTGCACGGCGCCCCTCTGCTCGACGAGCTCGCGCATGTTCTGCGCACCGGCGCCCGAGGCAGCCTGGTACGTCATCGACGTGATCCACTCGACGAGGTCCTCGCGGAACAGCCCGCCGAGTGCCATCATCATGAGCGACACGGTGCAGTTGCCGCCGATGAAATCCTTGACGCCCGCCTCGAGCGCCGCGTCGATGACGCGACGATTGACCGGATCGAGGATGATGACGGCGTCGTCCTTCATGCGCAGTGCCGAGGCCGCGTCGATCCAGTAGCCCTGCCAGCCGGCCGCGCGCAGCTTCGGGTGCACGGCGTTGGTGTAATCGCCGCCCTGGCAGGTCACGACGACGTCGCAGTTCGCCAGGGCCTCGAGGTCGTTCGCATCCTGCAGTGGGCCCGCCGCCTTGCGCCCGCCGATCGCAGGGGCCGTGCCGCCCGCCTGCGAGGTGCTGAAGAACACCGGCTCGACGTGGTCGAGGTCTCGCTCGGCCGCCATGCGTTGCATGAGCACCGATCCCACCATGCCGCGCCAGCCAACGATTGCAGTCTTCACGAGCTACTCCGCCCCACAAGGTTCCACTCAGACCATCACTTCGCGCGCAGGCTCGCGCAGGTTGTACGACGAACTCATCGCGTGCCCGTACGCGCCGGCGTTCGCGATCAGCAGCACGTCGCCTTCCTGCGTCGGCGGCAGCAGCCGCTCGTAGCCGAGCACGTCGGCCGATTCGCAGATCGGCCCGACGACATTGTAGATCTCGGTGCCGGGTTCGCCGTAGCGCGTCAGGTTGACGATGTCGTGGTGCGCGCCGTAGAGCGCCGGGCGGATCAGCGAGTTCATGCCGGTGGCGACGCCGACGTACTGCACGGCGCCTTTGCCCTTGAGCTGAGTGACTTCGACCAGCAGCACGCCGCCCTGCGCGACGAGGAAACGTCCGGGCTCGATCCAGAGCTGCAGCTGCGGGAACTTGCCCCGCAGCTCATCGACGACCGCCTGCAGCGCGGCGAGGTCCACCGGGACCTGGCCCGGTTTCTCGGGCACCCCCAGGCCGCCGCCCAGGTCGATTGCACGCACGTGAGGGAACCGCTTCGCGAGGTCCCCGAGCAGGTTGCCGACTTCCTGCCAGTTGCGGACCTCGAACACGCCGCTGCCGGTGTGTGCGTGCAGCCCGACGACGCGACAGCCCTTGAGCTTGACCAGCCGCTCGAGTTCGTCGAGTTCGAACAGCGGCACGCCGAACTTCGAATGCACGCCGGCCGTGCGGACGTGATCGTGGTGGCCACGCCCGAAGCCGGTGTCGAGGCGCACGAGCACGTCGCGATCCTCGAACAGCGCGCCCCACTCGCGCAGCGCGTAGAGACTGTCGACCGTCAGGTTGACGCCCTTCGCCAGCGCCCACTCGTATTCCGAGCGGGGCGCGAAATTCGGCGTGAACAGGACCCTGCTCGGGTCGATGCCACGCACGTTGTCGAACACGTGCTGGCACTCGGCCTGCGACACGCACTCGAACGAGAGCCCCATCCCGGCGAACGTACGCAGGATCTCGGCGTGAGGATTCGCCTTGACCGCGTAGAAGATGCGATCGATGCCCTTGATGTCGAGCAGTTGCTTCGCCGCGAGTTCGAGCGAGGCGCGATCGTAGACGTAGGCGCTGCCGCGCTCGCGCGCGATCTTCTGCAGCTCCTCGCGCCGGTCCTGCCACCACGGCGGACCGCCCGCGGGCAGCACCGGGCCCAGGCCGTGGATCTGCTCCCAGGTCGGCCCCAGCACGTGGTCGGAGGGCGCATTCCAGACGATGACGTCGTGCAGCCGGCGCACGAGCCGATCGCCCTGCTCCTCGTCGACGACGAAGGTGATGTTGAGGTCGTTCGCGGCCTGCGTGACGAGGTAGATCTTCTGCTCCTCGAACAACTCGAGCGCGTCGCCGAGCCGGTGCAGCGTCGCGCGGATGCTGCGGCCGACGAGGCTGACCGCCGCGCAGGGCCCGATCGCTTCGACGCGACAGAGCCGCGACAGGTCGGTCATCAAGGCCTCGAGTGTGCGCGCGTCGAGCGTGTTGGCGGCCGGGTCCAGCGAGACCGTGACGCTCGTCTCCGAGGTCGAGACCAGGTCGACCGAGAGACCGTGCTCCTTGAACACCGCGAACGCGTCGGCGAGGAAGCCGACCTGGTGCCACATGCCGAGCGTCTCCATCGACAGCAGCGTGATGCCTTTCTTGATGCAGACTGCCTTGACTCGCGCACCGCCGTCGCCGCCCGTCGACGTGACAACCGTGCCGGCGAGATCGGGCTGCTGCGTCGCGTGCACGCTGAGCGGGATTCCGTACTGCTTGACCGGCAGCATGCAGCGCGGATGCAGCACCTTGGCGCCGCTGCTCGCGATCTCCTGCGCTTCGTCGTAGTCGAGCGACTTGAGCAGCCGCGCGTTCGAGACCGAGCGCGGGTTCGCCGTGAACATGCCGGGCACGTCGGTCCAGATCTCGAGCCGGCGCGCGCGGAGCTTCGCGGCGAAATAGCTGCCCGAGGTGTCGGAACCCCCGCGGCCGAGCAGCACGGTATCGCCCTGCGCGTTGCTGGCGATGAAGCCCTGCGTGATCAGCACTTTGCCGACGGCGGCGAGGCGCTGCTGGAAATCGGCGTCGGGCTCGAAGTTGCAGGTGGCCGACAGGTAGCTGGCGCGCTCGGACGCGCCCGGACGTTCCTCGGCGTGCAGCAGCTTGCGCGCGTCGAGCCACTGCACGTCGATGCCTTCGTGCTTGAGGAACGCCGCGCCGATGCGCGTGGCCATGAGTTCGCCATTGGCCATCACGCGGGCCCGCAGCCGGTCACTGACCTCGCCGATCAGATAGATGCCTTCGGCGCTGCGGCGCAGCTCGGAGAAATGGTGGTCGAGTTCGGCGGCGATGCCGGGAATGCCCAGGTCGCGCGCGAGGTCCATGTGGCGGCGCTCGATCTGGTCCATGACCGGCTCCCATTCGCCGGTCAGCGCTTTCGCGAGCAGTTGCTCGAGGCGGTCCGTGATGCCCGAGAGCGCCGAGTGGACGATGACCGGATGGAGACCTTCGGCGAGCCGCTCCTCGACGACGTCCGCGACGTTCTTCCAGTTGCTGACGCTCGAAACGCTGGTGCCCCCGAACTTGAGGACGACCCAGGTGGAATCGCTATGGCCTGTCATCGAGCGGACCCCGCGGCGCCTTGTCGTGTGGAGCGGCGCCTTCGTACTTTCCTGACGAGTCCGGACGTGGCGCCCGGACGGTCACCGGCTCCCCGTGTCAGGAGCCGGGGGCCCGCGTCGTAATTCTGACCTACTGGTCCTCGTAGTAGTCTTTGAGCTCTTTCTGCAGGCGCTTCTCCGCCAGCACGTCTTCGAGCTTGCTCCAGGCGGCCTTGCCTTTCTTGACGGCCTGCTTGCGCCGGTCGACGCGCTCGATGAAGCGGTCGTAATCCTCGCCTTCCTCGGCGCCGGCCACGAACTCTTCGTCCAAGTCGAAGCGCTCCTCGTCTCGTTCCATTGCGCGACCCTAAGAAATTCCTGCAATTTCAAGGTGCTGCCCGCAAATTCGCAGGCATAGGGCTGCGAACTATACACGGATCGGATCGCATCTCAACCGGTTCGTGTTGCGGTGCAATGCCAAGCCGCTCGCGGGCGGTCCGGACAGTGAGACCACCCCGGCCCACGGCCGGTTCCGTGGCCGCTCAAGGACTTAGGAACCCCGCCGTGCGCTGACCACGACCGGGGCGCCCCGGTCGAGC
>DASSJN010000128.1:0-16565 GCA_035691185.1 Steroidobacteraceae bacterium | reverse complement strand
GCCCGCCACCGCCACGCCCCGGCGCTGGCCGCGCTGCGGTGGCCCGAACCATTCGGCGAGGCGACGGTAGGCGTCACCCACCATGCCGTCGGGTTCGAACGGCTTCCATTCCCCTTCGCGCTGGGCCAGCCGATTCGCGAGAATCCACATCACGGCGGCGTTGAAGCCGAGCCCGACGTGGCTGCCGGGTACCCAGATGTTCTCGTGCTGGTCGTCGTCGGTGTCGTCGATGCGCGCCGCTTCCGGTGGCACGACGCCATCGGTCATCGAGAAGATGCAGGTCGACGGCACCGGCGGGGGTGCGCGAAGCACCTTGGCCCGCACGTTCGCCAGGTGGGCGACGGGGCCCATCGGATGTGCGAGATACCGATAGATCGCCTTGACCAGGAGCGGCACCTCGAACTCGTTGACCGAGAACCGCATCGGGCTGCCGAGCGAGACGACGCTGCGCACGCACTCCGGCGCCGCGTGCGCCGTGTAGAACGCGTACACGCCGCCGAGGCTCCAGCCCACCATGCTCACCTTGCGCTTGTGGCGATGGTGCATGAAGCGCAGCTTCTGCTCGAGCGCGTGACTGAACTTGAGTTTGAAGCCGGTGTTCTGGCCGAGGCCCCAGGTCTCGACGTGGTAGCCGCGGGTGCGCAGGAAGGCGCTCAGGCCGACGAGCGTGGCATCCCCCGCGGTGAAGCCGGGCACCAGCAGGATGGGATGGCCGTCGCCGTGCGGCGTGTTGCACAGGACCGGGTACAACGCCGGCAACAGCGCGATTTCGAGGAGGGCGCGACCCTCCAGCATGGTCCACAAGGCCCTCGGGGGCTTCGGGATCCGCGAGCCGTTTGCTTTCGCCACTCTGTGCCCCATTGGTCGCTGTACTGCTTCTAATGTTTTGGATGCAGCGCAGCAATAGTAGCAGGCCGCAACCACGTTGCGGCGCCTCGCAAGCCTAGGCAAGCTGCGCATCTCATTTTCGCGGCCGACGCGGCCGTTCCGGGAGTTTCGATGCTGCTCCAAGCGCGATTCTGGACGTTCCTTGCCATTTCCCTGCTGAGCCTGAACCAGGTCGCGCACGCTGTCGAGCGGACGGACGTCGCCGAGAAGTACCGGTGGGATCTGTCGGCGCTTTATCCGGACGAGTCGGCGTGGGCGGCGGCCAAGCAGGACTTCCTGAGGGCGATTCCGGGCGTCGCGGCGCACCAGGGCAAGCTCGGCGCTTCCGCGGCGAGCCTGCTGGCCGCCATGACGTCCTTCGAGCAGGCGACGCGGCAGGCCGAGCGGCTCTACGCGTACGCCTTCCAGCGCTACAGCGAGGACACGCGCGTCGGCCGCACGATGCAGATGCAGCAGGAGATGTCGCAGGCCTACTCCGACTTCCAGTCCGCAATATCGTTCATGCGTCCCGAACTGATCGCCGTCGGGCGGGAGAAGATCGATGCGTACCTGAAGGCGGAGCCGAAGCTCGCGCAGTACCGCATGTATTTCGACGACGTGCTGCGCGCGACGCCGCACACGCTGAGCCCCGCCGAGGAGAAAGTCGTGGCGCGCATGTCGGTGCTCGGCGAGGCCGGGGGCACCGTGCAGTCCGTGCTGCGCAGCGCCGACATGCCGTTTCCCGAGGTCACGTTCTCGGACGGCACCAGGGTGCGGCTCGACGCGGCGGCCTACGAGAAGTACCGCGCCTCGCCGAACAAGGCCGATCGCGACCGGGCGTTCGACGCGTTCTGGACGGCCTACAACGGCTTCAAGCGCACGTTCGCGGCGACGCTGAACTCGCACGTGCTCGCGCACGTCGCCTACAAGGACGTGCGGAAGTTCCCGAGCTCGCTCGACGCGGCGCTGTTCGAATTCAACATCCCGCGCAGCGTCTACGAACAGCTGCTCGCCGATGTGCACGCGAACCTGCCGACGTTGCACCGCTACCTCCGATTACGCCGGAAGGTCATGGGCGTGCAGCAGCTGGGCTACGAGGACCTCTACGCGCCGATCGTGCAGAAGGTCGACCTGCAGTACACGCCCGAGCAGGCCATGCAGATGACGCTGGATGCGTTCGCGCCGCTCGGCGCGGAGTACGTCCAGACGCTGCGCCAGGGCTACGCCGATCGCTGGGTGGACTTCATGCCGAACGTCGGCAAGGAGGGCGGTGCGTACAGCAACACGGTGTACGGCGTGCACCCGTACCAGATGATGAACTTCAACGGGGCCTGGACCGACGTCTCGACCCTCGCACACGAGTCCGGCCACTCGATGCATTCGTTCATGTCGAACGCGAAGCAGCCCTGGGCGACCTCGAACTACTCGACGTTCGTCGCCGAGGTGGCCTCGACGCTCAACGAGAACCTTCTGCTGCACCACGTCCTCGACCAGACCACGGACGACCGCACGCGGCTGTTCCTGCTGTCGAGCTACCTCGACAGCATGCGGACGACGCTGTTCCGGCAGACGCTGTTCGCGGAGTTCGAGCTCGGGAGCCACGAGATGGTCGAGCGCGGCGAACCGCTCACCGGCGACTCGCTCAACGCGCTCTATCTCGGGCTCGTGCGCAAGTATTACGGGCACGACGCCGGCGTCGTGAAGGTCGACGAGAAATACGGCGCCGAGTGGGCGTTCATCCCGCACTTCTACCGCAACTTCTACGTCTACCAGTACGCGACGAGCATGATCGGCGGCATGCAGCTCGCCGACGGCATCATCGGCCCGCAGGCGAAGAAGTCCGGGGCCTGGCAGCAGAACCGCGACGCGTACCTGCGGCTGATGTCGGCGGGGTCGTCCAAGTACCCGGTCGAGCTGCTCAAGGACGCGGGCGTCGACATGACCACCTCGGGGCCGTTCAACGCCGCGATGCGCGAGATGAACACGATCATGGACGAGATCGAGCGCATCTACGCGAAGGGTACGGTCAAGTGAGCAGCGCCCGCGGTCGCCGCAGGGCGGCCGGTTCGATCTACGCGGGACTCGACCAGCTCGGCCGGGCGACGGCGCAGCCGCAGTCGCCGGGCGAGGCCGTCCTCGAGCGCGTGCCGAACCCGCACCCGCGCAAGGTGTACCTCGCGCGCTTCGCGGCGCCCGAGTTCACGTCGCTGTGCCCGATCACGGGGCAACCGGATTTCGCGCACCTCGTCATCGACTATGCGCCCGCGAAGTGGCTGCTCGAGAGCAAGTCGTTCAAGCTCTATCTCGCCAGCTTCCGCAACCACGGCGCGTTCCACGAGGATTGCACGCTCGAAATCGCGGGTCGGCTGGTCGACTTCCTGCAGCCACGCTGGCTGCGGATCGGCGGCTACTGGTATCCGCGGGGCGGCATGCCGATCGACGTGTTCTGGCAGACCGGCCGGCCCCCCGCCGACCTCTGGATCCCGGAGCAGGGCGTACCGCCGTACCGCGGTCGGGGTTGACGGCTCGATGGCCGGGACGGAGAGGCGTTTTCCTGCAATGAGGAGACACAGCTTGACCAAAGCGCTTTGCACGACGATCGGGGCCGCGTTGCTGACGCTGGCGGCAGGACAGGCAGCGGCCGACGTTCACGCGACGGCGACAGAGAGCGAGGCGGCGCGGAAACCCCAGCCGCAGGTCGTTGCCGCGCGCGAGACACCGGCCAAGCGGGCGGCAGTGCACGCCGTCGACCGCCATGCTGCGGAGCTCACCGGCCTCTCCGATCGGATCTGGGCCTACGCCGAAACGGCGCTGCGCGAGCACAAGTCCGCTGCGGCGCTGGCCGACTACGCGGAAGCACAAGGATTCCGCGTCGAGCGTGGCGTCGCGGGCATGCCGACGGCGTTCGTCGCGACGTACGGCTCGGGGCGACCGGTCATCGGCGTGATGGGCGAGTACGACGCGCTGCCCGGCATCTCGCAGAAGGCGAGTGCCGTGAAGGAACCGCTGCAGGACGGCGCGGGCGGCCACGGCTGCGGCCACAACCTGTTCGGCGCGGCGAGCCTCGGGGCGGCGATCGCGATCAAGGAGCAGATCGCCGCGGGCAATCTCAAGGGCACGGTGAAGTTCTACGGCACGCCGGCCGAGGAGAACTACGGCGGCAAGGTGTACATGGCGCGCGAAGGGCTGTTCGACGGCATCGACGCCGTGCTCGCCTGGCACCCGGGCGACGAGACGCAGGCGGACATGGTGTCGAGCCAGGCGATGGTCGACCTCGGCGTCGAGTTCCGCGGCAAGGCGTCGCACGCCGCGAGCGATCCTTGGAACGGCCGCAGCGCGGTCGACGCGGTCGAGCTCTTCACGCACGGCGTGAACCTGATGCGCGAACACGTCAAGCCCACTTCGCGCATGCACTACACGATCACCGCGGGCGGCGACGTACCCAACGTCGTCGCCGAGTACGGCCGCGTCTGGCTGTGGCTCCGCGACTGGCAGCGCGACGAGGTCGAAGGCCTGCTCGCGCGCGCGCGCAAGCTCGCCGAAGGCGCGGCGACGATGACGGAGACCACCGCCACCGTGTCGGTGCTCGGCGGTTCGTGGGACATGCTGGTCAACGAGACCGGCGCGCGGCTGCTGCACGCGAACCTGCTCTGGCTCGGCCCGGCGAAGTACACCAGCGAGGAACAGGCGTTCGCGAGGCAGATCCAGAAGGCCACCGGCGTGCCCGAGGTGGGCATGGCCGAGGGCGTCAATGCGCTCGAGGGCCAGCCGCAGGAGGGCGGGTCGACGGACGTGGGCGACATCAGCTGGATCGCGCCGACGCTGCACGTCACCGTGGCCACCTCGCCCAAGGAGGCTCCGTGGCACGCGTGGCCGGTCGTCGCGACCGCCGGCATGTCGATCGGGCACAAGGGCATGCTGCGCGCGTCGAAGGTGCTCGCGGCGACCATGGTCGACCTCTACGAACAGCCGAAGGTGCTGGCAGCGGTCCAGGCGGAATTCAAGGCAAAGAAGGGCGATACGGCCTACGCGGCCTACGTGCCGGACGGTCCGCCGCCGGTGCCGAAGGACTGATCCCCGGCATGGTATAGTCGCGCCCCTCCATGGTGGCTCGCGTCGGATCCCTCGCGACGGCCAGCCGTAAACCCCGCCAGGCCCGGAAGGGAGCAACGGTAGCGGCCACGCCGGGTGCCGGGGGTATTCTGGCGCGGGCCGCCGCCCCATGCCCGATGCTGCCGTCCCACGGGAGTTTGCTCGTCCGCCGATGAGTTACCTCGTACTCGCCCGCAAGTGGCGCCCGCGTTCGTTCGACCAGCTCGTCGGGCAGGACCACGTCCGCCGCGCGCTCACGAACGCGCTCGACTCCGGGCGCATTCACCACGCGTTCCTGTTCACGGGCACGCGCGGCGTGGGCAAGACGACGATCGCGCGCATCTTTGCGAAGTCCCTGAACTGCGAGACGGGCATCTCGTCGACGCCGTGCGGGAAGTGTTCGACCTGTCTCGACATCGACGCCGGCCGCTTCGTGGACCTGCTCGAGGTCGACGCGGCCTCGCGCACCAAGGTGGACGACACGCGCGAGCTGCTCGACAACGTGCAGTACTCGCCGGCGCGCGGCCGCTATAAGGTGTACCTGATCGACGAAGTGCACATGCTCTCGACGCACTCGTTCAACGCGCTGCTGAAGACGCTCGAGGAGCCGCCGCCGCACGTGAAGTTCCTGCTCGCGACGACGGATCCGCAGAAGCTGCCCGTCACGGTGCTGTCACGCTGCCTGCAGTTTCACTTGCGACGCTTGCCGCTGCCGCTCATCTACGAGCGGCTCGCACTGATCGCCACAGCGGAAAAGGTCGAGTTCGAGCCGGGCGCGCTGCGGGCCGTGGCGCGCGGCGCCGAGGGCAGCATGCGCGACGCCCTGTCGCTGCTGGACCAGGTGCTGGCCTTCGGCGGCGGCAAGGCGCTCGAGGCCGAGGTGCGCACGCTGCTCGGCACGCTCGATCGCCGGCACGTGCAGGGCATCCTGACGGCGCTCGCGCAGAAGGATGGCGCCGCGCTGATGCGCCAGGCTGCGCACCTCGACGAGCGGGCGCCGGACTACGGCCAGGCCCTCGGGGAACTCTCCGCGGCCATCCAGCGCATGGCGCTGCTGCAGGCACTGCCGGACCTGCCGCCCGGCGAGGACGAGGAAGAAGACGCGGTGCTCGGTGAACTTGCGGCGAAGTTCGACGCCGGGGACCTGCAGCTGCTGTACCAGATCGCGATCAATTCGCGGCGCGACCTCGACTACGCGCCCGACGCGCGCGCGGGGTTCGAGATGGCGCTGCTGCGCATGCTCGCGTTTCGGCCCCAGGACGCACCGCCCGTCGCAGCACCGGCCGCGGGCGGCGGCGTCCGTACCGCGGCGCCCGCGACCGCGTCGCGACCGGCCGCCACGCGTGCAGGCGCGACCAGCGGGGCCGTAGCGACGCGCAGCGCACCGCCGTGGGACGAGGAGGAAGCTGCTGCCCTCACCCGACCTGCGGTCGACCTCTCCCAGCGGACTGGGAGAGGTGAAGACGTGCGCCAGCGAGTGGACAAGAGCCAGGACTGGGAGTCGCTCGTGGCGGGACTCGGGCTGCAAGGGCTTGCGAAGCAGTTCGCCGCGCATTGCCTCCTGCTCGAACGCGCGCCCGGCGTGGTCCGGCTGCAGCTCGACCCGGCGGGCGAAGCGTTTCGCCGGCCGCAGATCGAGGAGCGCATTGCGCAGCTGCTGTCGGAGCGTTTCGGCGAGTCCGTCCGGCTCGAGATCCTCCAGGCCGAGCGCGCGGGTGAGCTGCTGACGCAGGCCAGGCGCGAAGCGATCGTCAACGAGGACCGGCAACGCGCGGCAGAGCAGGCGATCGAGTCCGATCCGGCCGTGCGCGCGATGCGCGAGGTCTTCGGCGCCACCGTGAAGCCCGGCTCGGTCAGGCCGGTGCGATGATCAATCACTGACCGATCGTTTGCAGGAGAGTCGACGCGATGAAAGGCGGCATGGGGAACATGATGAAGCAGGCGCAGTTGCTGCAGGCCAACATGCAGAAAGTGCAGGCCGAGATCGCGGCGATGGAAGTGACCGGCGAGTCGGGCGGCGGCATGGTGAAGGTCACGATGAACGGCAAGCACGAGGCGAAGCGCGTGCAGATCGATCCCGCCGTGCCGCTCGACGACCGCGAGATGCTGGAGGACCTGGTCGCGGCCGCGATCAACGACGCCTCGCAGCGCGTCGAGAAAGAAACGCAGCAGCGCATGGCGTCGGTCATGGGCGGCATGAACCTGCCGGCCGGTTTCAAGCTGCCGTTCTGAGCCGCGCGCCGCGTTCGCTCGCCGATGCTCTATCCGCCCGCGTTGAGCCGCCTGATCGAGGCGTTGCGCTGCCTGCCGGGCGTCGGCCCGAAGTCGGCGCAGCGCATGGCGTTTCACCTGCTCGAGCGGGACCGCGACGGTGGCCGCGAAATCGCTGCAACCCTCGCGGCTGCGATCGACAAGCTCGGCCATTGCCGGCGTTGCCGCATGTTCGCCGAGGGCGAGCTGTGCCCGATCTGCGCCTCCCCGGGGCGCGACGAGTCGCTGCTCTGCGTGGTCGAGTCCCCCGCCGACGTCGTCGCGATCGAGCAGACGGCGAGCTATCGTGGCCGTTATTTCGTGCTGATGGGCCACCTGTCGCCGCTCGACGGCGTCGGTCCGCAGGAAATCGGCATCGAAGCGTTCGAGAAGCTGCTCGCCGAGGGCGCGGTCAGGGAAGCGATCCTCGCCACGAACCCGACCGTCGAAGGCGAGGCGACCGCGCATTTCCTCGGCGAGGTCGCCGCGCGTTTCGGGGTGCACGCCTCGCGCATCGCGCACGGCGTGCCGGTGGGCGGCGAACTCGAATACGTCGACGGCGGCACACTCGCGCACGCGCTCGCCGGGCGGCAGGCCCTGTAGGCGGAAGATCTGGACACTACGCGGACGCGCCGCAGCGCGGCGCGACGCAGCAGCGAATCACTTGGCGACGGCGTCCTCGTTCGCGAGGAAGAGCCAGGTCTCGACGACCGTGTCCGGGTTGAGCGACATGCTCTCGATGCCCTGGTCGAGCAGCCAGCGTGCGAGGTCCGGGTGGTCCGACGGCCCCTGGCCGCAGATGCCGATGTACTTGCCCGCCTTGCGGCAGGCCGTGATCGCCATCGCGAGCAGAGCCTTCACGGCGTCGTCGCGCTCGTCGAACAGCCGCGCGATGATCGCGGAGTCGCGGTCGAGGCCGAGGGCGAGCTGCGTCATGTCGTTCGAGCCGATCGACATGCCGTCGAAGTGCTCGAGGAAGCGGTCGGCCAGCAGCGCATTGCTCGGGATCTCGCACATCATGATGACCTTGAGGCCGTCGACGCCGCGCGCGAGCCCGTTGGCCGCGAGCAACTCGACGACCTGCTGCGCTTCCTTGAGCGTGCGCACGAACGGGACCATGACCCAGACGTTCTTGAGCCCCATCTCCTCGCGCACGCGTTTCAGCGCGCGGCACTCGAGCTCGAAGCAGGGGCGGAAGCCTTCGTCGACGTAGCGCGAGGCGCCGCGGAAGCCGAGCATCGGGTTTTCCTCGACCGGCTCGTACTGGCGACCGCCGATGAGGTTTGCGTACTCGTTCGACTTGAAGTCCGAGAGCCGTACGATGACCGGTTCCGGCGCGAACGCCGCGGCGATCGTCCCGACGCCTTCGCAGAGCTTCTCGACGTAGAAATCGACCGGATCCGAGTAGCCGGCCATCTGGCGGCGGATCGTGTCGCGCAGGTCCGGGTCGAGGCGGTCGAACTCGAGCAGCGCCTTCGGGTGCACGCCGATCATGCGGTTGATGATGAACTCGAGCCGCGCGAGGCCCACGCCCTTGTTCGGGATCCCGGCGAAGTCGAATGCACGATCGGGATTGCCGACGTTCATCATGATCTTGACGGGCAGGGCCGGCAGTGTGTCGAGCTCGATCTGGGCCTGCGTGTATTCGAGCTGCCCCTCGTAGATGTAGCCCGTGTCGCCTTCGGCGCACGACACGGTGACGGGCTGGCCTTCCCTGATGCGTCGCGTCGCGTCGCCGCAACCGACGACCGCGGGGATGCCGAGTTCGCGCGCAATGATGGCCGCGTGGCAGGTGCGGCCGCCGCGGTTGGTGACGATCGCGGCGGCGCGCTTCATGACCGGCTCCCAGTCGGGGTCGGTCATGTCGGCCACGAGCACGTCGCCCGACTCCACGCGCGCCATTTCCCGGACGTCCTTGATCACGCGGGCCGGGCCGGCGCCGATGCGCTGGCCGATGCTGCGGCCGGTCGCGAGCACCTTGCCTTTCTGCTTGAGCGTATAGCGCTGGATGGTGCGACCCGCACGGCTCTGCACGGTCTCGGGCCGCGCCTGCAGCACGTAGATCCTGCCGCTCTCGCCGTCCTTGCCCCACTCGATGTCCATCGGGCAGCCGTAGTGCTGCTCGATCACCAGCGCCTGCCGGGCGAGCTCGATCACGTCCGCGTCCGAGATGCAGAAGCGCATGCGGTCCTTCTCGGACACCTCGACGGTGATCACGCGCTTGTCCGCCTGCGCCGGCGGGGCGTACTCCATCTTGATCGCCTTCGCACCGAGCGTGCGACGCAGGATCGGATGGCTCGCGCCGCGCAGGGCTGGCTTGTAGACGTAGAACTCGTCCGGGTTGACCGCGCCCTGCACGACCGTCTCGCCGAGGCCGTAGGAAGCGGTGATGAACACGACGTCGCGGAAACCCGAGTCGGTGTCGAGCGTGAACATGACGCCGCTCGCGCCGACGTCGCTGCGCACCATGTACTGGATGCCCGCCGACAGCGCGACCAGCGAATGGTCGAAGCCCTGGTGGACGCGGTAGGAAATCGCGCGGTCGTTGAAGAGCGAGGCGAAGACCTCGTGCACGGCCTGGACCACGTTGTCCGCGCCGCGGACGTTGAGCAGCGTTTCCTGCTGGCCTGCGAACGAGGCCTCGGGCAGGTCCTCCGCCGTGGCCGAGGAACGCACGGCGACCGCGACGTCGCCGCGACCTTCGCTGCACATCCGCGTGTAGCCTTCGACGATCTCCCGCTGCAGGCGGCTGGGGAAGGGCGTCGAGAGGATCCAGTCGCGGATCCGCGCGCCGGTCTCGGCGAGCGTCGCGACGTCGTCGACGTCGAGCGCGTCGAGCTCCCGTTTGATGCGTGCGGCGAGGCCTTCGTGTGCGAGGAACTCGCGATAGGCCTCCGCCGTCGTCGCGAAGCCGTCCGGCACGGTGACGCCGAGCGCGGCCAGGTTCGAGATCATCTCGCCGAGCGAGGAGTTCTTGCCGCCGACCTCGGCGACGTCGTGACGACCGAGCCTGGAGAACGGAAGCGTGTACGGTCGCATCAAGCGCCCCTTGCTACATCGACGATCGGGATGAAACACTGCGCGACGGGACGAACCGCGCCACGGGAACCGCCGAGCAGATGACACGTCGAACGGTATTTTTCGTTTCTGACCAGACCGGCGTGACAGCCGAAACGATGGGACACAGCCTGCTCACGCAATTCGAAGGCCTGGAATTCCGACAGGTGACTCTGCCATTTATCGCCACGATTGACAAGGCAGAGGAAGCCGTAAGGAAGATCGACGCGACGGGCCACGAAGACGGCCTGCGACCCATCGTCTTCAGCACGCTCGTCAAAGAGGACCTGCGCCGCGTGGTCAAGCGCAGCAACGGCCTGTTCCTCGATTTCTTCGACGCATTCCTGGGGCCGCTCGAGGGCGAGCTCGAGGTCAAGTCGAGCGAGCGCGCGGGCCGCGCGCACGGCATCGCCGACCAGATCGTCTACAGCACGCGCATCGACGCGACCAACTTCGCGCTGGCCGCGGACGACGGCGCGGTGTCGGCCGATTACGAGCGTGCCGACGTGATCCTGATCGGCGTGTCGCGCTCCGGCAAGACGCCGACCTGCATCTACATGGCCATGCAGTACGGCGTGTTCGCGGCGAACTACCCGTTCACCGAGGACGACTTCGAGTCGAAGCAGCTGCCCGCGTCGGTACGCGGCCACACGCGCAAGCTGTTCGGCCTGACCATCGCGCCGATGCGGTTGCAGCAGATCCGCAACGAGCGCCGGCCAGGCAGCCGGTATGCCTCGATCGCGCAGTGCGAGTTCGAGGTGCGCAGCGCCGAGAACCTGTTCCAGCGCCACGGCATTCCGAGCATCGACACGACGGAATGCTCGATCGAGGAGATCGCGAGCCGCATCATCGATCGCATGGGGATCGAGCGGCGCCTCAGGCCGTAGGGAGTGTCTGGTGTTCGGTGTCCAGTGTCAGTAGGAAACCGACTGCGTCGGCGGGCGCCGCCGCCGCCGTTCGACTATCCGCCAGACACTGGACACTGGACACTGGTCCCTTGCTATAGTCGCCCCATGTTGCTCGACCATCTATGCATCACGTCCTGGCGTGCACGGCCGGTGAGTTTCGTGAGCCTGATGTCGCTCTACGAAAGCAACTACCTGCGGCTGCGTGCGCTCGTGGGCGACGTCCGGCGTCACGTCGGCGAACAGGTCTCGCGCGTGGCCGGCGACTGCGACCTGCACTTCGGCGTGGTCGAGCACGCGCCCTACACGTCGATGGTGCGTCTCACGTACCGGTTCGAGGACGACGCCGGTATGCTGGCCGACCCCGACCTGGCACTGCGCGTGTACCATGACGCGCGGCTGGCGGAGGTCAGCGCCTGCGGGCGCTGGATCCGGCACCAGAGCCTCGACCACGTGCGCGCAGGCATTCCGGCCCAGCTCGGCGAGCGCTGGCTGCGCAACATGCTGCTGAACAAGTGGCTCGACTACTGCCTCGAGCGCGGCCACGGCTTCTTCGCGGCTGCCGGCGCCAGGATGCATGCGGCTCCCGGATAGCCTGCGCCGACTCGCGTACCGCATCGGCGCGCGCGAACCCTCCGTCGAAGACGAACGTCTGGTCGCGCTGTTCCGCAATCGCGCGGAACTCAAGAAGGAACTCAGCGCGCTCGAGGACGAGCGTCATCGCCTGCTCGATCGGTTGAAGCTGCAGGAAGGCTCGACCATGCGCGTCGAAGAGCAGATGACCGCGCTCGAGCAGTACCTCGGTCGTCCCGACGAAGGCTACAAGTGCCTGGCGTACTTCCGGCTCAGGGTCCTCTGGCGCACGGCGTCGCGCCGGCTCGAACAGTTCGGGGCCGAGCTCGCGCGGCAGCAGAAGGATCGCGAACGCAAGGCGCAGATGGCCGCGCACGACCACGACAGGCGCGAGCGCATGGCCGTCGTCGAGCGCGAGCTGATCGAGGCCCGGGTGCTCGCCGAGCAGTTGCAGGCGGAGCAGAAATTCGCGGGCCAGCGGCTGGAGCAACTCGTCGGGTTCTGGAACTATTTCCGGCGTCGCAGGCTGGCCGAGGAGATCGAGGCGCGCCAGCAGCGCATCGAGGCCGCGCTCACGCAGGTGACGGACCTCAACGACCAGCTGCACTCGATTTCCTCCGAGCCGCCCCCGCTGTTCGAGGGCATCAGCATCGACGGGCGACGCGCCATCAACCTTGCCGTGATCGCCTACGCCGAGATGCTCTACGACCGGCTCGCGGCGGGCAACCTGGCGGAGCTCGCGCGCCAGAGCACGCTCAAACGCGTGTTCGACGCCGACTACGGCACGCAGGCCGACTGCCAGACGCTCATGCAGCGGGCGTCGCAGGCGGCGGCCGACGTCGAACGTCTCAACGAGGACCTCGCCGACATCAAGGCACGGGCGGACCGGTTGCGGCGCACGGCGGCTTACCGTCACGACGGCGAGGTGTTGCCGATGGCCGAGTCGATCGGGCCCGCAGCGTCCCCTGCGGCGCGCGGCACGCCGCCCAACGTCCTGCTGGACGAGTACTGGGACATTTACCGGGCGGTAGTTCGGTAGAAGGTGTCTAGTGTCCAGTGTCCAGTGTCCAGCGGATAGTCGGCGGAGGCGGTGCGTCCGCCGCGCTGGCGGCTCACCTGGTGAGCCTGTCCAGATGCACAGTCCACGCTCCGATGCACGTCCGACCAACCGCTAGACACAATCCGCTGGACACTCTCCCGCCATGTCCACTTCTGCTCTTCTGCTCGATCCGCTGACGCGCGTCACCTGCCCGAACTGCGAGCACGAGTTCAGCCTCGCCGACGGCTTCGCCCGCAAGTCGCTCGAGGCGCTCGAACGGTCGAGTTCCGGCGAACTCGAGAAGCTGCAGGCCGAGGCCCGTGCCGGCGAAGAGCGCCGCGCACGCGAGCAGGCCGCACAGAACGAAGCGCTGCTGCGCGACAGGCTCAAGGACCAGGCGGATCTGCTCGAGTCCCAGCGCAGGCAGCACGCCGAATCGCTCGAGCGCGTGCGCGAACTCGAGCGCGAAGGAGCCGCCCGCCGGGAGGCGGAGCTGCGCGCTTCGCTCGACCTGCGCGAAGCCGAATTGCGCAAGGCTGCCCAGGAGCGCCACGTGCTCGATGCACGGGCGCGGGCGCTGGCGGAACGGGAGGCCAATGTCGAGCAGATCGTCGAGCAGGAGGCGGCCGCACGAGCCGCGGAACTCGCGTCGGCAGCCCGCGCCGAGGTCGACGAGCAGCTTCGTGCACAGCAGGCGCAGATCGAGCAGTTCCAGGCGTTCGAGCTGCAATTGCGCAAGGAGCGCGAAGCGCTCGAACTGCGCCAGCAGCGGCTCGAGCTCGACGTGCAGCGCCGTCTCGACGAGGAGCGCAACCGGATCGCGGAATCCGTGCGTTCGGCCGAGTCGGAGCGGGCACGGCTGCGGGAAGCCGAGCTCCAGAAGAAGCTCGACGACACGCTGGCCAAGCTCGGCGAGACGCAGCGGCAGCTGGAGCAGGGCTCGCAGCAGCTGCACGGCGAAGTGCTCGAGCTGGTCCTCGAGGAGGAGCTCGCGGCAGCGTTCCCTCTCGACACCGTGAGCGAGGTCAGGAAAGGCGTGCGCGGGGCCGACGCCTGCCAGCGCGTCGTGACACGCTCGGGGCAGGAGGCGGGCACCATTCTCTGGGAGGCCAAGCGCGCCCAGAAGTGGAGTGCCCATTGGCCGGCGAAGCTCCGGGAGGACATGCGGGAGGCCGGCGCCGAAGTCGGCGTCATCGTAACCACGTGCTTCCCGAGCGACTGGCCGGATGGGCAGCCATTCGGGCTGTACGAAGACGTCTGGGTGACGGGCGCGGGCCCTGCCATTTCGCTCGCGAGCGCCCTGCGCACGGGCGTGCTCGAGGCGTTCAAGGCGCGCGTCGTCGCCGCCAACAAGGGCGAGAAGATGGAGGCAATCTACGATTACCTCACCTCGCCGCAGTTCGCGCACAAGCTGCGCGCGGTCTACGACGCGTTCAAGAAGATGCGCGAGGAACTCGAGAGCGAGCGCACGACCATGCAGCAGCGGTGGAAGCGACGCGAGAAGCAGATCCAGCTCGCGACCCACCAGCTCGTCGCGATTGCCGGCGATCTGCAAGGGCTCGCGCAGCAGGACCTGCCGCAGCTCGAACTCGAGCCGAAGGCGCTCGGGGAGCCCGAGCCCGCGCTCGAGGGTGAAGAAGAAGCCTGAACCGGCGATGCCGCCGCAGGGTCAGGGCTGGGGGAGCGACTCGGCCGCCGTGCCGCCGACGACCGGGGGCGCTTCGACGACCTCGGCCCTGCCGAACACGCGCTGGCGCCAGAGGTTCAGGTCGTCGAACCAGACGTAGAACATCGGCACGATCAGCAGCGAGACGATCGACGAGAAGGCGAGCCCGCCGATGATCGCCCTGGCCATCGGGTAGTAGGCCGGACTGCCGTCGCCCGCGCCCCCGATCTGGGCATCGCCGACCGCGAGCGGCAGCAGGCCGAGCAGCGTGGTCAGCGTGGTCATCATGATCGGGCGCAGGCGGTCGCGCCCGGCCTGGACGATCGCGTCGCGCCGGGCGAGCCCGGCGTGGCGCAGGTCGATCACGTGGGCGATCAGCACGATGCCGATGTTCACCACGACACCGATCAGCACCATGAAACCGATCATCGCCATCATGGTGATGGTCGTGCCGGTCAGCGCGAGGAACCAGATGGAGCCCACGATCGCGAACACGATCGACGTGATGATCGAGAGGGGGTAGAGCGCCGACTCGAACAGCGAGGCCATGACCAGGAAGATCAGCACGACCGCGAGCAGCATGTTCTGCGCCATGGTCTGCATGGCCTTGTCGTTCTCCTCGAACCCGCGGCCGAATTTCCAGGAATAGCCGGGCGGCAGCGGGTACGCATTCATGATCGGTTCGACGCGCTCGCGCGCGTCGTCCATCGTCGTGTCTTTGGCGAGGTTGGCGTTGACCACCACCGTGGTCAGCCGGTTGAGTCGCTTGATCTCGCGGTCGCTCGGCTGCACCACGAAGTCGGCCACGGCGCCCAGTTCCATCCGCGAGCCGTCGGGCAGCATGACCGGGATCCGCGCGAGGTCCTCGAGCGATTGCCGGTCCGACTCGCGAAACGCCAGGCGCATCGTGAGTTCGCGGTCCGACGTCCGCAGCTCCGGCAGCCGGTCGCCCCGCATGGCGCCCGCCACGGTCATCGCGACTTCCTGGGTCGTCAGGCCGAGCTGCGAGGCGCGGTCACGGTTCACGACGACCTGCACCTCCTGCTCTCCCGTCCCGGCCTCGGACCGTACGGCCTCGAGCCCCTCGACCGAGGACAGCCGGTGCGCGACCTCGCGCGAGATATCGGCGAGACGTTCGGTCGACTCGCCGGCCAGCTGCAGGCTGAACGAGGTGGCGCCCGCGGCGCCGCCTTCGAACGTGAAGCTCGGCTTGCCGATGATGATCTCGGGCATGTCCGCGAGGATCCGCTTCATGACCTCGGCGGCGGGCACCCTGGCTTCGTCCTTGGGCGTCAGGTAGAGACGGGTGACCGCGTCGTCGTTGACCCACCACGTGTAATACGTCTCGACGTCGAAGCGCTCCTGGTTGGCCTCGATGTAGCCTTCGATGCGCCGCACGGCCTGCTCGACGCGAGCCATCGGGTGCGAGCCTTCGAGATGGTAGGCGATCATCAATATGCGGCTCGCCTCCTGCGGGAACGGGTCCACCTTCGCGAGTTTGAGCGCGAACAGCGGCGCCGGCGAGACCACGATCAGCAGCGTGATGAGCCCCATGGTCTTGCGATGCGCCATGGCCCATTCCAGCGCGCGCGCGTAGCGGTCCTGCAACCGGCCGAACCAGGAGCCTTCCTGCACGGCCGGGGGCGGAGCCATGCGGGCGGCGAGCATCGGCAGCAGCGTCTGCGCGATCACGAGCGAGGCCAGCATCGCGACCACGATCGGCACCGCGACGTGCACCAGGAAGATCGACATCTGGTTTTTTTCGCCGAACACCAGCGGCAGGAAGACGATGATCATCGAGAACGTGCCCGCGAGCGTCGCGAGCCCGACTTCCTTGACGCCCGCGAGCGTCGATTCGAGCGACTTGCCCGGATGGAGCTGGCGGTGCCGGAAGATGCTCTCGGTGATCACGACCGAGTTGTCGACGAGCATGCCGATGGCGAGCAGCATGCCCATCATGGTCAGGATGTTCAGGGTGAGGCCGAGGAAGTACATGGCGCCCAGAGTCACCAGCAGCGAAGCCGGCACCGCGAGGCTGACGATCACCGTCGTCGGCAGGTGCCGCAGGAAGAACAGCAGCATGAAGAAGCTCAGCACGGCGCCGATCAGGCCGGCC
>DASSJN010000127.1:0-2997 GCA_035691185.1 Steroidobacteraceae bacterium | reverse complement strand
ATGACCTGCTGGGCGCCGCCGATACTCATGAGGTTGATCACCTGGCCGACCTTGCGCTCACCGCCGCCCCCGCTGCCCGACTTCTGCTCAAAGAAGATCTTTTCCTTTGCCGTGGCGGCCTGCTCGAGGTAACCCTTCGCGAGCTGGATCGCCGCATCCATCCTGACGGGGCTCGAGACCTGGCCGGACAGCACGACGTTGCGCTGGACGCTGTGGACCTGGATCGGCTCGCCGGGCAGGACGGTTGCGAACTGCCGCTTGAGACCGTCGAGGTCATGCGTCACCTCGACTGCGATCGTGCTGATCAGCGCATCGTTGCGGTCCCACAGCATCACGTTCGTGGTGCCCAGGTCCTTGCCGAGCACGTAGAGCTCGTCGGAGCGCAGGATCAGCACGTCCGCGATGTCGGGATTTCCGATCGACACCCGCTTGGCCGGCGCAGACAGCGCCACGGTCCGGCTCTTGTAGATCGGGACCGCAAGGTTTCCGCTCCCGCCGACGCGAAGTGCCTGGCTCGCGTCGTCCGCGATCGCCGGGGTCGTCGTCAGCGCCAGGCAGGCCAGTCCTGCCAGGAGCCACCGTGCGCTCTGCCGAATGCTTGAATGAGACATCGCGTGCTCCCTCTCTATTCCTTGTGCGGTCAGCTGCCCGCTTTGGATGTGTCGACGTTCGTGCCCCGGATGATCGTCACGGTGTCTTCCACGGCCGGCTGGGGCCGGTAGGCACGCACGACCTTGGCCTTCGGTTTGGGGGCCACCTGTACGGGGACCTCGCGGTCCTCCTCCAGCGGGTTGCGCAGCGTCAGCTGGATCTCTCCCTCTTCGCGCGCCTTGACGAGGACCTCGGCCTGCTCGGGCGACACCTCGAGCGTGACCGCGCGCACAACGACCGGCTCGTCCTTCTCGGTCCTGGCCTTCTGGTCCACAGCCAGCACATTGATGTCGCGCAGGATGGTCTCCGTGATTGCACGCCGGTCCATCATGCGGGCGCTGACCACGTCCACCCGGTTGCCCGGCAGCAGGAAGCCCGCAACGCCGACCACGTCATTGACCCGCACGGTCACGGCCCTCATGTTCGGCTTGATGATTGCCGCAAGAGTGCTGCCGCCCAGGTGCTCGGAGAAGCGCTCCTTGATCAGCACCTCGCCCGGCAGGATCTTCTGCGTGGCGATCTGCCCGACCACTTCCTCCGCGGCGTTGAAGTGGTTGTCCGGCACGGAGCCCGGAGGCATCTCGATCAGTTTCACGTGGCGCCGCTCGACCTTGAGCCCGAACGGGATCTCCATCGCTGCGACCACGACAAGGGAGCCGGTCGGTCCGGACTTCGCAGCGGCCGTCATCTGCGCCGATATCCAGTTCCGCGCCAGTGTCGCCGCACCGATCGCGAGCAGCAGTGATACGCCCAACAGCACCAGACCTCGTCGTTTGAACATGGCAGCCACCCTGATGTAACTCGTTAATTGGATTCGGACGACGGGGCGTCCAGCCTGACGAAATAGTTCTCCCACGCCCACTGCAGCGAATCGCGCGTGAGGCGGTCCGCCGCACCCAGGTAGTCGGCACGATCGAGCGCGATGCCGATCAGGTCGCGCGGATGGCACGGCAGCAGCGGAACGCCGCGGAGGCCGTGCAGAGCATCGATCACGAACTGGCAGAGGTCGGGATCGCACGGCACGCCGCGACCCGCACAGACCTGGCTCCAGATCGCGTGGTACTGCACCGGGGTCAACGGGTCGAAGCGGAGCTTGTAGCCGATGCGGCGCAGAAACGCCTCGTCCGCCAGCTTGAGCGGATCCAGGTTCGTCGAGAAGATCAGGATCACGTCGAACAGCACCGAGAAGTGCTGGCCGGTTCCCAGGCTCAGGTAATCCCGACCTTCCTCCATCGGGACGATCCACCGATTCAGCACGACCTCCGGCGCGACCCGCTGCCGGCCCAGGTCGTCGAGGATGAACATGCCGTTCGTCGCCTTGAGCTGCAGCGGCGCGCGGTACTGGCGCGTGGCGGCGTCGTACTGCACTTCGAGCATGTCCGGCCCGAGTTCGCCGCCGGTGACGACGACCGGGCGCCGGCACCGCGCAAAGCGCGGGTCGTATCCGTCGTCGAGCAGCACGGCCGGCTCGGGATGCTCGATCGGCTTGTGCAGCGTCGGGTCGAAGACCTGGATCACCGTCTCCCCCACCGCAATTGCGTGCGGAACCAGGGCGGAATCATCGAACAGGCGCGCCAGCCGTTGCGTGACGTAGGTCTTGCCCGTTCCGGCCGGGCCGTAGACGAAGATCGCCTTTCCGGAATTCATCGAGGGCCCCAGGCGATCCAGCAGTGCGGGATCGAGCACGACGTCCGCGAAGGCG
The DNA here is from genome assembly GCA_035691185.1 of Steroidobacteraceae bacterium. GTDB lineage: Bacteria > Pseudomonadota > Gammaproteobacteria > Steroidobacterales > Steroidobacteraceae > RPQJ01. The sequence goes on along the minus strand of DASSJN010000127.1, from coordinate 644 downwards.
TCGCGCATGTGGGCATGGTTCACACGCCGGTCGCGGACCGACTGGGCTGCCGCCACTTCCAGATACCGGGCGAGTGGCACCGGGGCCGGGCCCACGTAGCCACCGCGCATCAGGGCATCCGCCGCGCTGTCGCGACCGCGATCCGTCAGTCCGTAGCGCAGTCCCTGCTCGTCCGCCGGCTTCGCGCGCACTTCGATCCGGCCTTCCTTGCGCAGGAAGGCGAGCAGATCCTCGATGATCGCGCCCGTCAGCGCCGTGCGGCGCGCGAGCGCGGCGATCGTGAGCACGCCACCGTCGAACAGGTGCTTCTCGATCAGCTCGCCGAGAAAGCTCTGACTGAGCCCGGTGTCCGCCACGGTCTTGGGGCGCGGCGCGATTTCGCGTGCGGCGAATTGCGCCGAAGCGGCTTCCCGGCTGGCAGGCATCCGCGCGAGACCGTCCTTCATTGCACTTCTCCCGCGAACAGGGCCGCAATCCGCCCCGTCCACCACAAGGCGGCCAACGCGCCGCCGGCGATTGCGATGCCATACGGGAAGCGGCGCGACGCGGCCGTCCCCGGAGCCGGTTGGATCGACCGGGGTGAGCCGCCGGCCCGTGCCAGCAGGAAGTTGGCGTGCAGGCGCAGCGTGGCCGGCACCAGCTCC
>DASSJN010000126.1:0-22112 GCA_035691185.1 Steroidobacteraceae bacterium | reverse complement strand
GTGAACAGCGTCGGCACCCGGCCTGCCACCCCGGGCAGTGCGCGCGGCTCCACGGCGTCGATGCGCTCGAGCTTCTCGGTGTTGATCACCGCCGCGTACGGTGTCAACGGCACCGCGCTGCCCGTATAGCCCGTTCCGCCGCCGCGCGGGATGATCGTGAGTCCCGTGTCGATGCACGCGCGCACGAGCCCGGGCACTTCGTCCTCGGCGTCGGGCGTCAGGACGACGAACGGGATCTCCACGCGCCAGTCGGTCGCGTCGGTGGCATGCGAGACGCGCGCGAATGCGTCGAAGCACACGTTGTCCTTGCGCGTGTGCGGCGCGAACGCGCGGCGCGCCTGGCGCCGGAGCGCCGCGACCTCGTCGAACGTTGCGGCGAATCGTGCCACCGCGCGACGCGCAGCCTCGAGCAGCCGACCGACCTTGGCATCGCGGACGGGGTCGCTCGTGTCGCGGCGCTGCTCGATGTCGGCCAGCCGATGGTGCAGCGCCTCGACGAGTTGCGCGCGCCGGCGCGGGTCGTCGAGCAGGTCCTGCCCGAGGTACGGGTTGCGGCGGACGACCCAGATGTCGCCGAGCACCTCGTAGAGCATTTTCGCCGAGCGGCCCGTGCGGCGCTCGGCCCGCAGGTCGTCGAGCAGCGCCCAGCCCTCCGGGCCGAGCAACCGGATCACGATCTCGCGATCGGAGAACGACGTGTAGTTGTAGGGGATCTCGCGCAGGCGCGGCGGCGGGTCGAGGGGCGTCTCCGCCGCGGCGACTGCGGATGGGTGCTGGATGTGCGGTTCTGCGTTTGCGTTCACTTCACGGAGTCGAGCTTGGCGGTGGCGGGGAGGGCCCCGCCATTGTTCACCGCCGGGGCCGACTCATGCATCGTGGAAGGTTCGGTCGCAATGCCCCTGCCGACGCCGGCTTCGCCGATCCAGGTGCCGGGCAGGTTCAGGCAACTGACCATCGAGACGACGACCGCTGCGGCGTAGGGGATCGACTGGACCAGCAGCACGGTCACCCACACCGTGAGATCCGGGCTGCCGACGAGCCCCGTCAGTTCGCCGTCGACGTGCGGAATCCGCGCGACTGCGAACGCGGCGAACCACAGGCCGCACATCAGGAACGCTTCCTCGCGCGCCGCCGCGAGGCCCTGCACCCAGGCGTGCCGTGCCGCGCGCTTGGGCGTGCGGAAGAACGGCCGGTCGCGGCGCACGAGGCCGCTCAGCATCGCCGAGCCGATCGTGTGCGAGAGACTCAGGCCTGCGAGCGCGGCGGCCACCGTCTGTCGCAGGTTGGCGCCGACACGCGTGCGGTAGAGGTGCAGCAGCTTGACGAGCTTGAACACGAACAGTGACAGCGGCAGCACCGAGAAGATCATGAGCGGCGGCTCGAGGTACTTCGGGAACGCCACCATCACGAGCGACCAGGCGAGCGCCGCGCAGTTCACGACCAGGTTGAAGCCGTCGGCGAGCCAGGGCAGCCAGCCGGCCAGGAAGTGGTACCGCTGGCCCGGCGTCAGGCCGGTGTCGCGGCCGCGGAACAGCGCAGCGGCGTGCGCGCGCATGATCTGCATCGCGCCGAACGCCCAGCGCGACCGTTGCTTCTTGAAGTCGAGGAAGGTGTCCGGCATCACGCCGCGGCCGTAGCTGTGCGGGATGTAGGTGGCCTCGTAGCCTTCATCGAAGATGCGCAGCCCGAGCTCGGCGTCCTCGGTGATGCACCATTCGGCCCAGCCGATGCGCTCGAGCAGCTCGCGCCGGACCATGGTCATCGTGCCGTGCTGGATGATCGCGTTGCGCTCGTTGCGCGTGACCATGCCGATGTGGAAGAAGCCGCGGTATTCGGCGTGGCACATCGCCTTGAAGGCGCCTTCGTGCGCGTCGCGGTAGTCCTGCGGCGCCTGCACGACGCCGGTCTTCGGCTCCTGGAACGCGGGCACGAGGTCGCGCAGCCAGTCCGGTCGCACGACGTAATCGGCGTCGATGACGGCGACGACCTCGGCATCCGGCGCGGTCTGGCGCAGCGCGAAATTGAGCGCGCCCGCCTTGAAGCCCGCGAGCGGCGCAACGTGGAAGAAGCGGAAGCGCGCGCCGAGCCTGGCGCAGTGCGCCTCGACCGGGCGCCAGGTCGCCTCGTCGACGGTGTTGTTGTCGATCAGGAGCACTTCGTAATCGGGGTAGTCGAGCCGCGCGAGCGCGTCGAGCGTCTCGCAGAGCATCTCCGGCGGTTCGTTGTACGCCGGGACGTGGATCGACACCTTCGGCAGCGGCGCCTCCGGCATGCGCCGTGGCTGGAACAGGCGCCGGTGCCTGGTCACCCAGTGCGCCTCGGCCCATTCGTGCGCCTCGGCGAGCAGCACGGCGATCACCCCGAGCATGCCGACGATCAGCACGGCCCCCGTGAGCACGCTGCCGACGGTAAGGTACTGCTGGGAGAGGTCGTAAATCGTCCAGACGAACAGAGTCGCGGTCGCGTAGACGACGATCGCCAGGAAGCTGCGGCCGCGGTTGCGCAGCGTGTGGCTGTGGAAATAGAACAGCCAGAGCATGAACGCGGCCGACAGCACCGACGCGGCGGCGAGCACCTGCCACTGCGGTACTCGCACGATGGGCGCTCTGAACGCGAATTTCTGCTGGCGGTCGGCGTCGTAGACGCCCCAGTAGGCGCCGGCCATGCCTTCGGCGGCGGCCTTCCACGGCTGGTCGAACGCCTCCATGACGAAGTACTCGAGCCGTTCGCGTTCGGCGAAGTCGAGGAACCGCCGCAGGAACAGCGCCTGGTTCGCGACCGTCGCCACTGCGCTCTCGCGCGTGCGCCCGTCGCTCGGCCAGCCGACTTCCGCGATCACGATCGGCTTGTCCGGGTAGGTCACGCGCAGCTCGCCGAGCTTGCTCGCGACGTGCGCCACGGCCTGCTCGGCGTCGACGCCCTCCCAGTACGGCAGCATGTGCACGGCGAGGAAGTCGACATGGCGCACGAGCTGCGGGTTCTCGAGCCAGACGTGCCAGGGCTCCGCCGTGCTCACCGGCTGGCGCGTCGCTGCGCGAACCCGGTCGAGGTGCGCGATCAGGTCCTCGGTCGCGATGTCGCCGCGCAGGATCGCTTCGTTGCCGACGATCACGCGCGTGACGTTGCGGTGGCGCTTCGCGAGCCGGATGGCGCCCTCGACTTCACGGTCGTTGAGTTCGCGGTCGTAGCTGATCCAGGCGCCGACCATCACCTGGATGTCGCGGGGCTCGGCGAGCGCGGGCACGCTGCTCAACGTGCCGAGCGTGCTGTAGGTCCGGACCGCGCGGGTCGTCCCGGACAGCAGTGCGAGGTCCGCGGCGATCTCCGAGACCGCGGGCTCCTCGCCGGCGATCGCGTCCTGGTCCTTCTGGTAGGGCTGGAAGGCGAAGCCGTGAATGGTCCTCGGCCAGGCGGGCTCGGGGGTCGGACGGTTCGCCCAACCCCAGGCGGCGACGGTCACCATGGCGAACAGGGCTACGATCAGGAGTCCCGAAAGCTGCTTCATCATCCACCCGGGGAATTGCGTGCGCGATTTTAGGTGCGGTGCAACATCACCGGGGTCCGGCAGCCGTCGGGAAATGGCGACACCAGGGCGAATGCGCCCGTGCCCCGCACCAATTCGGGGCATTTGCGTAAGAATTCAGGAACTTAAGGCGCCCTGCGGCCGGCGAAGCGGTCCGGAGTGGCTGGAACGTTCAGTTCCAGAATCGCCACCAGGCGTCGTCTTTTTTCTGGCGCTCCTGCGCGGGCTGACCCGCCACCTCGTCGGGCAGGACGTTCGCCCTGCGGACCGTATCCGCCACCTTCGCGAGGTCGTCGACCCCGAGCCTGCGATAGGACTGGGCCAGGATCCTGAGCGCCTCGTCCACTGCGGGGGCGCCGTCGTAGCCTTCGATCACGCCGCGGGCGCGGTTGGCGGCGCCGACATACGCGCCGCGCTTCAGGTAGAACCGGGCCACCTCGACCTCGTAATCGGCGAGCCGGTTGCGCAGGTAAACCATGCGCTGCCGCGCATCGGCCGCGTACGGGCTCTTCGGGAACTGCTGCACGAGGGTCTGGAACGCCTGGAACGCCTTGCGAGCCTCCGTCGGGGGTCGCTGGGCCAGATCCGCGTTGAACACACGCTCGAGCCAGGTCAGACCGGATTCGAAATAGACTAGGCCGCGGATGTAATGGGCATAGTCGACGCGCGGGTGCGTCGGGTTCTCGCGGATGAACTGGTCCGCCTGGTCGACCGCGGATTCGGCCGCCCGGTTCTTGTAGTAGGCGTACATCAGGTCGACCTGGCCCTGCTTGGCCTGGTCGCTGAACGGGTAGCGCGCCTCGAGCAGTTCGTAGCGGGCGATGGCGGCCGGGTAGTTGCCCGTGCGCAGGTCCTTGCGTGCGTCGCGGTAGATCTGCTCCGGCGAATCCTTCGCGAGCTTCTCGTCGTCGCCTTTTCCCCAGCCGAAGGCGCCGCATCCCGCGATGGCAACGAATGCCAGGATCAACGCGGACGAAGCAAGGACGCGTCTCAGCGGGGCAGAGGGCATGCGGGAGGGTCCTGGGAGTGCGACTGCGGGGGAACACGAAGTATATAGAATTCGCCCCCATGACGAATTCCACCGTCCGCCTGAGCCTGCGGATTCCCGACACCCAGGCGGGCCAGCGCCTCGACCAGGCGCTCGCCGCGATGCTGCCCGATTACTCGCGCAGCCGTCTCAAGACGTGGATCGAATCGGGCGAGGTGCTCGTCGACGGCGGACCGCGCCGGCCGCGCGACAAGGTTTTCGGCGGCGAAGCCGTCGAGGTCGCCGCGAGCCTGCCCGAGGAAGGTGCGGCCCGGCCGCAGTCGATGCCGCTGACGATCGTGCACGAGGACGAGCACGTGCTCGTGCTGGACAAGCCCGCCGGCCTCGTCGTTCACCCGGGCGCCGGCAATCCCGACAACACGCTGCAGAACGCGCTGCTCGCGTACGATCCGGGCCTCGCCGTGCTGCCGCGCGCCGGCATCGTGCACCGTCTGGACAAGGAGACGAGCGGTCTCCTGATCGTCGCGCGCAGCTTGCCGGCGCACACGGCACTCGTGCGCATGCTCGAGGAGCGCGAGATCCATCGCGAATACGAAGCGATCTGCCGCGGTGTCATGACGGGCGGCGGCACGGTCGACGCGCCCATCGACCGGCATCCGACTGACCGCGTGCGCTTCGGCGTCCGCGAGGGCGGCCGCGAGGCCGTGACGCATTACCGCGTGATACGGCGCTTCCGCGCGCACACGCACGTGCGCGTGCAGCTCGAGACCGGACGCACGCACCAGATCCGCGTGCACCTGACGCACGTCGGATATCCGCTCGTCGGCGACAAGGTGTACGGCGGACGGCTCGCCCTGCCGAAAGGCATCGGAGAGGGGCTGCGGCAGGCTCTGCGGGAGTTTCCGCGCCAGGCGCTGCACGCCGCGCGGCTGCAGCTCTCGCATCCGGTCACGGGCAGGCCGCTCGAGGTGGCGTCGGCATTGCCGGCCGACATGGCGCGCCTGCTCGACCAGCTCGCGACCGACGCGGCCGCGGCGAAGGCATGAACCCACCGCTCGCGCCGGACCCGATGTGGTTGCTGCCGGACTGGCGTGGCGCGCCGGCCGACGTGCGTGCGCTGTCGACGCGGCGCGCCGGTGGAGTGAGCCGCGGCGCGTACGCCAGCCTCAACCTTGCGCAGCACGTCGGCGACGATCCCGCGGCGGTGGACGCCAATCGCGCGATCCTGCGGCGCTCGGCCGGGCTGCCGTCGGAGCCGCTCTGGCTCTCGCAGGTGCACGGCGTCGACGTCGTCCGACACACGGGAGCGATGCCGTCGGTGCCGCCGCGCGTCGACGCCGCGGTGGCGTTCGCGCGGCATCGCGTCTGTGTCGTGATGACGGCCGACTGCCTGCCGGTCGTACTGGTCGACCGCGCTGGAACGCGCATCGGCGTCGCGCACGCGGGCTGGCGCGGGCTCGCCGGCGGTGTGCTCGAGGCGACGGTCGCAGCGCTGCGGTGCGCACCATCAGATCTGGTCGCCTGGCTCGGCCCTGCCATTGCGCAGCCGGCGTTCGAGGTCGGCCTCGAGGTGCGCGATGCGTTCGTCGAAAAGGATCCGGCGCACGCCACGGCGTTCGTTCCCAATGCGGCGGGTCGCCTGCAGGCCGACCTCTACGAACTCGCGCGGCAAACGCTCGCGCGCACCGGTGTCACGTGTATCAGCGGCGGCGGTCGTTGCACGAGCGCCGAGCCGGACGAGTTCTACTCGTTCCGTCGCGACGGCGGCCGTACCGGGCGCATGGCCACGCTCGCGTGGCTCGCGTGAAGCTTTGATACATTGAACGCCCAAGAACTCGAACCGGGCCCTGCTTGAGCACCCTGCACCTGATCGTCGTGTTCACCGCGCTGAGCGGCGCGCTGAGCGCGATCGCGGCCGGCACGTTCCTGACGCTCGGCGACCGGCCCCGCGCGGCCGTGCTGCCGCACCTCGTGAGTTTCGCGACCGGCACGCTGCTCGGCGCTGCGTTTCTCGGCCTGATCCCGCACGCGCTCGAGGGCGCCGGTGCGGGTGCAGCGCACAAGGTCGGGCTCGCGCTGCTGATCGGCATCCTGCTGTTCTTCCTGCTCGAAAAACTGGTCCTCTGGCGACACTGCCACGACGACCCCTGTGAAGTGCATTCCCCGGGTCACGATGCGCGCGATCACGCCTCGGCCAACCTGATCCTGGTCGGCGATACTTTCCACAACCTGCTCGACGGCGTGCTGGTGGCCGCCGCGTTCATGACCAACCCGCACCTCGGCATCGTCACCGCGCTGGCCGTGTTCGCGCACGAGATCCCACAGGAAGTCGGCGACCTCGCGATCCTGCTGCACGGTGGATACTCGCGCCGGCGCGCGATGACGCTGAACCTCGTCTCGAGCCTGACCTCGGTCGTGGGCGGCGTGCTGGCCTACTTCGCGCTGAGCACCGCGCTCGGCCTGCTGCCTTACGCACTTGCGTTTGCCGCGGCGAGCTTCGTCTACGTTGCGGTCGCCGACCTGATTCCGGGCCTCCACCGCCGCGTGGACGTGCGCACGAGCGTCGAGCAGGTCCTGTTCATCGCCCTGGGCGTCGCGCTGGTGTACTTCACGCACCAGGGCATGCATTGAGAAGGGGATAGGGGATGGGGGATAGGGGACAGGGATGGTGCGCGACCTCTCCCTCCGCGGCGGGAGAGGTGAAGTCCCCCGATCTCCGACCCTTTAATTCCCCTGCGCTGGCCCCACTTAGCCGGCATCCCGGACCTTTTCGAGAGCGGTTCCCATGGCAGCGGACAAGTTCACGACCAAGTTCCAGGCCGCGCTGGCGGCCGCGCAGTCGCTGGCCCTCGGCCGCGACCACCAGATCGTCGAGCCCGTGCACGTCATGCAGGCGCTGCTCGAGCAGGAAGGCGGTACGATCCGCTCGCTGCTCGACAAGACCGGCGCCAACGTCAACGTGCTGCGCTCGAGCCTGCGCGAGGCGCTCGACCGCATGCCCAGGGTGGAGGGCTCGGGCGGCGAGGTGCACTGGTCGAACGACTCCCAGCGACTGTTGAACCTGACGGACAAGATCGCGCAGAAGCGCGGTGACCAGTACATCACCAGCGAACTGTTCCTGCTGGCGGCGCTCGAGGACAAGGGCCCACTCGCGCAGCTCCTCCGGAACGCCGGCGTCGTGAAGGGCGCGGTCGAGCGCGCCATCGACGAGATCCGCGGTGGCCAGAAGGTCGACGACCCCAACGCCGAGGAACAGCGCCAGGCGCTCGAGAAATACACGATCGACCTGACCGAGCGCGCGGAGCAGGGCAAGCTCGACCCGGTGATCGGTCGCGACGACGAGATCCGGCGCACGATCCAGGTGCTGCAGCGACGCACCAAGAACAACCCCGTGCTGATCGGCGAGCCGGGCGTCGGCAAGACCGCGATCGTCGAAGGGCTCGCGCTGCGCATCGTCAACGGCGAGGTGCCGGACAGCCTGCGCAGCAAGCGCATCCTCGCGCTCGACATGGGCGCGCTGATCGCAGGTGCCAAGTTCCGCGGCGAATTCGAGGAACGCCTGAAGGGCGTGCTCAACGACCTCGCCAAGCAGGAAGGCAACGTGATCCTGTTCATCGACGAGCTGCACACGATGGTCGGCGCCGGCAAGGCCGAGGGCGCCATGGACGCCGGCAACATGTTGAAGCCCGCGCTCGCGCGCGGCGAGCTGCATTGCGTGGGCGCCACGACGCTCGACGAGTATCGCAAGTATCTCGAGAAGGACGCGGCGCTCGAACGCCGCTTCCAGAAGGTGTTCGTGGGTGAGCCGTCGGTGGAGGACACGATCGCGATCCTGCGCGGCCTCAAGGAGCGCTACGCGCTGCACCACAAGGTCGAGATCACCGACCCCGCGATCGTCGCGGCCGCAACGCTCTCGCACCGGTACATCACGGACCGCCAGCTGCCCGACAAGGCGATCGACCTGATCGACGAGGCGGCCTCGCGCATCCGCATGGAAATGGATTCGAAGCCGGAGGAACTCGACCGCCTCGACCGTCGCATCATCCAGTTCAAGATGGAGCGCGAGGCGCTCAAGAAGGAGACCGACGAGGCCTCCAAAAAGCGGCGGAGCGCTCTGGATGAAGAGGTTGCGAAGCTCGAGAAATCATACGCGGACCTCGAGGAGATCTGGAACGCGGAGAAGGCCTCCGTGCAGGGCACGACCTCGATCAAGGAAGAGCTCGAGCGCGCGAAGCTCGATTTCGAGACCGCGCGTCGCGCGAGCGACCTCGCGCGGATGTCGGAATTGCAGTACGGACGCATCCCCGAACTCGAGAAGCGACTGAAGGCCGCGCAGGAGGCGGAGGCCCGGACGCCCACGCTGGTGCGCAACAAGGTCACGGACGAGGAGATCGCCGAGGTCGTCTCCAAGTGGACCGGCATTCCGGTCTCGAAGATGCTCGAGGGCGAGCGCGAGAAGCTGCTGCGCATGGAGGAGGCGCTCGGCAAGCGCGTGGTCGGCCAGGAGGAAGCGGTCGAGGCCGTCTCCGACGCGATCCGCCGCTCGCGCGCCGGGCTCTCCGACCCGAACCGGCCCAACGGCTCGTTCCTGTTCCTCGGCCCGACGGGCGTCGGCAAGACCGAGCTCTGCAAGGCGCTCGCGGAGTTCCTGTTCGACACCGAGGAGGCGATGGTCCGCATCGACATGTCGGAGTTCATGGAAAAGCATTCCGTGGCCCGGCTGATCGGCGCGCCTCCGGGATACGTCGGCTACGAGGAAGGCGGCTACCTGACCGAGGCCGTGCGCCGCCGTCCGTATTCGGTGATCCTCCTGGACGAGGTCGAAAAGGCGCACGCGGACGTGTTCAACGTGCTGCTGCAGGTGCTCGACGACGGCCGGCTCACGGACGGGCAGGGCCGCACGGTCGACTTCCGCAACACCGTCGTGATCATGACGTCGAACCTCGGCTCGCAGGTGATCCAGGAACTGGCGGGCGAGGCCAATTACGCGCGCATGAAGGCCGCCGTCATGGAGATCGTCGGCCAGCACTTCCGGCCGGAGTTCCTCAACCGCGTCGACGACGTGGTCGTCTTCCATCCGCTCGGCAAGGCGCACATCCGCGAGATCGTGCAGATCCAGCTCGGTTACCTGCGCAAGCGGCTCCGCGACCGCGACATCGGTCTCGAGCTCGACGCGGCGGCGACCGACCAGCTCGGCGAGGCCGGGTTCGACCCGGTCTACGGCGCCCGCCCGCTCAAGCGCGCGATCCAGCACCAGCTCGAAAACCCGTTGGCCCAGCGCATCCTGCGGGGCGACTTCGGCCCTGGCGACACGATCCGGGTGACGGCGAAGGACGGCGCGCTCGAGTTCGGGCGTGCCACGGCCTCGGTATAATCCGCCGCCGTTTCCGGTACCCTGAGCCGAGCACGTACAGACCGTCATGCCGATCTACGAATACCAGTGCGAGAAGTGCCACCACCACCTGGAGGCGCTGCAGAAGCTCTCGGACAAGCCGTTGCGCGAGTGCCCCGAGTGCGGCAAGCACTCGCTCAAGCGTCTCGTGTCGGCGCCGCTGTTTCGGCTGGCGGGCAGCGGCTGGTACGAGACGGATTTCAAGTCGGACAAGGAGACCCGGCGCAATCTCGCCGGCAAGGACCAGGCGCCCGCCGAAGGCGCCAAGGCGGCGGAGGACAAGACCGAATCGAAGCCTGAGAAGGCCGCGACACCCGAGAAGGCCGAGAAGAAGTCGGTGGTGACCGGGCCCGTCGTCACGGGCGGCGGCGCCAAGGCGAAGCCGAAGCCGGTGGCGAAAAAGCCGGCCACGAAAAAATCGGCGAACAGACGCTGATCGAGCGGGGGCCCGGCCCCGTCAGGAGGAAACCGCGTGGCCCCCGACCCGAACGAGCCGAGCATCGTACCGCTGGAGACTGCCGGCAAGCGGCACCCGGCGAAGGCGCTGCGCAATTACCTGATCGCGGGCCTGATGATCTGGATCCCGGTGATGGTCACCGTCTGGGTCATCCGCTTCCTGTCGGGCATCCTCGACCAGTCGCTGGTGTTGCTGCCGCCGCCGTGGCGGCCCGAGGCCCTCGTCGGCACCTATGTGCCGGGCGTGGGCATCATCCTGTCGCTGCTGTTGCTGCTCGTGACCGGCATGGTGGCGCGCAACCTGTTCGGCGGCCAGATGCTCGCGAGCCTGGAGGGGCTGATCCGCCGCATCCCCGTGGTCGGCGCCGTTTACAGCGGAGCGAAGACCTTCAGCGAGACGGTCCTCACCGACAAGGGTCGCTCGTTCAAGCAGGTCGTGATGGTCCAGTTCCCCCGCGCCGGCATCTACAGCGTGGGCTTCATCACGTCCGAGGAACTCGAGGAAGTCCAGGCCAAGACCGCAGAGGACGTCGTCTGCGTCTTCGTGCCCACGACGCCTAATCCGACCACCGGTTTCATCGTGCTGGTACCGCGCGACCAGGTCGTGGTCCTGGACATGACCGTCGACGAGGCGTTCCGCATGCTGCTCACGCTCGGCGTCGTCGTCCCCAAGTGGAAAAACAAGCCGCAAACCTCCGATCTTGCGCTGCAGCAACCCCCTCCTTAACATCCAAGTTTTTTCCCCATGTCCATGCGTACCCATTATTGCGGCGAGGTCAGCGAGCACCTCGTCGGTTCGACCGTTTCGGTGGCCGGCTGGGTGCACCGCCGGCGCGACCACGGCGGCGTCATCTTCGTCGACCTGCGTGACCGCGAGGGCCTGCTGCAGGTCGTGTTCGACCCCGACGCGGCCGCGGTCTTCGCCGAGGCCGAGCGCGTGCGCAACGAGTGGGTGCTGCGCGTGACCGGCACCGTGCGTCCGCGACCCGCGGGCACGGCAAACCCGAACCTGGCGTCCGGCCAGGTCGAGCTGCTCGCGCGTGAGATCGAAGTGCTCAACCGGTCCGAGCCGATCCCGTTCCAGCTCGACGAAGAGGTCAGGGAAGAGACGCGCCTCAAGTACCGCTACATCGACCTGCGCCGCGACGTGATGCAGAAGCGCCTGCGCCTGCGCCACGCCATCACGCGCGCGATGCGCGAGTACCTCGACGGCCAGGGCTTCATCGACGTCGAGACGCCGATGCTGACCAAGGCGACGCCGGAGGGCGCGCGCGACTACCTTGTGCCGAGCCGCACGCAGCCCGGCAAGTTCTTCGCGTTGCCGCAGTCGCCGCAGATCTTCAAGCAGCTGCTGATGATGTCGGGCTTCGACCGCTACTACCAGATCGTGCGCTGCTTCCGCGACGAGGACCTGCGCGCGGACCGCCAGCCCGAGTTCACGCAGCTCGACGTCGAGACCTCGTTCCTCGCGCGCGACGACATCATGGCGCTCATGGAGGGCCTCGTGCGCAAGCTGTTCGCGGAGGTGCTCGGCCAGTCGCTGCCCGAGCCGTTCCCGCGCATGACGTACGAGGAGGCGATGCGCCGCTACGCCTCGGACAAGCCGGACCTGCGCATCCCACTCGAGCTCGTCGACGTGGCCGACCTCGTGAAGGACAGCGAGTTCAAGGTGTTCTCGGGCCCGGCGGCGGACGCGCAAGGTCGCGTCGCGGCGCTGCGCGTGCCGCAGGGCGGCGAGAAGCTCTCGCGCAAGCAGATCGACGACTACGCCGCGTTCGTCGCGCGCTACGGCGCCAAGGGGCTCGCGTACGTCAAGGTCAACGACGCGGCGAAGGGCCGCGAAGGCCTGCAGTCTCCGATCCTGAAGTTCCTGTCCGACGCGGCCATCGCGGGGCTCCTGGAGCGCACCGGCGCGCAGACCGGCGACCTCGTGTTCTTCGGCGCGGACAAGGCCAAGGTCGTCAACGACGCGCTCGGCGCACTGCGATTGAAGGTCGGCGAGGACCTGGGCCTGGTGCGCGAAGGCTGGGCGCCGCTCTGGGTCGTCGACTTCCCGATGTTCGAGTGGGACGCCGACGCGAAGCGCTGGGGCGCGATGCACCACCCGTTCACGTCGCCGATCGACGACGACCCGGCTGCGCTCGAAGCGAACCCGGGCAGTGCGCTCGCGCGCGCCTACGACATCGTACTGAACGGCTCCGAGATCGGCGGCGGCTCCGTGCGTATCCATCGCAACGACATGCAGTCGACCGTGTTCGAGCTGCTCGGCATCGGCGCCGAGGAAGCGCAGAAGAAGTTCGGCTTCCTGCTCGAGGCGCTCAAGTTCGGCGCGCCGCCGCACGGCGGCATCGCGTTCGGCCTCGATCGGCTCGCCATGCTGATGGCGGGCGCCGACTCGATCCGCGACGTCATCGCGTTTCCCAAGACGCAGACGGCGACGTGCCCGCTCACCGATGCGCCGACCGAGGTCCCGGAGCAGCAATTGCGCGACCTGCACATCCGCGTGAAGCTGCCCGTCAAGGAGTAATGGCCGACACGCGCGAGCCGGTCGTGCTCGTGCACGGCCTCTGGATGATCGGCGCGGAGCTCGGCGTGCTGCGGCATCGGCTGCAGGCACGCCACGGCTTCGACGTGCACGTCTTCCCGTACCCGTCGCTGCACGGCAGTGCCGCGGAGATCGGCGCGGAGCTGACCGAGTTCGCGCGGGCGTGTGCGGCGGGTGCCGAGCGCGTGCACGTCGTCGGTCACAGCCTCGGTGGCGCCATCGCCTACCGCGCGCTCGAGTGCGGCCTGGGCGAAGTGCCGGGGCACACCGTCGTCATGGCCTCGCCGCTGAACGGCTGCCGGGCGGCAGCCGGCGCCGTCCGCTTCGCGATGCTGAGGTCTTTGCTCGGCCCGCACGTGCTGCACGAACTCGCCGAGGGCGGCGATCGCTGCTGGACCTGTGACGCGCCGCGCGCGCTCGGCGCGATCGCCGGCTCGCGTCGCCTCGGGCTCGGCCAGTTCTTCGCGCATTTCGACGACGAGAACGATGGCACCGTGGCGGTCGCGGAGACGGTCATCCCGGGCCTGGCCGATCATCTCGTGCTGCCGCACAGCCACATCGGCATGCTGTTCGCGAACGACGTGGCGGATCAGGTCGCGCACTTCCTGCGCCACGGCAGGTTCCGGCGATGACGCGGCGCGGCTACGACGTCATCGTCGTCGGCGTCGGCGCCGTGGGCTCCGCCGCCTGCCACCACCTGGCGCGGCGCGGTCGGCGCGTGCTCGGGATCGAGCACTTCGACATTGGGCACGCGCACGGGTCCTCGCACGGTGTCACGCGGATCATTCGCCTCGCGTATCACGAGCACCCGTCGTACGTGCCGCTGGTCCGGCGCGCCTACGAGTTGTGGCGGGAGCTCGAGCAGCAGTCGGGCGCGCACCTGCTGCACCTCACCGGTTCGGTGGATGCGTCCTCCGAGGACGATGCGATCGTCGTCGGTGCGCTGCGGGCCTGTGCCCAGCACGGGATCGACCACGAGGTCTACACCGGCGCGGAACTGGCGCTGCGGTTTCCCGGCCTGCAACTGCCGGCCGATCACGTCGCGCTGTACCAGCCCGAGGGCGGCTTCCTCGCGTCGGAACTGTGCATCGAAACCCACGTACGCTGCGCCCGCACGGCCGGCGCCGAGATCCACGCGAACGAGCGCGTGCTCGGCTGGGACGTGACGCCTGCGGGGGTGAAGGTGCGTACGGACAGCGCGGACTACTTTGCCGGCCGCTTGATCGTCGCCGCCGGGGCCTGGCTAGGCGAGCTGATCCCGGGCCTGGCGCCGCTCGCGCGTCCGGAGCGGCAAGTGCTCGGGTGGTTCGACCCGGTCGTGCCGGAACATTACGCCCACGGCCGGTTCCCCGTGTTCAACGTCGCCGTGGAAGAGGGGCGGTACTACGGCACCCCGGTGTTCGGCGTTCCCGGCTTCAAGGTGGGGCGCTACCACCACTTGCACGAGCAGATCGAGACGGCGGACGACTGGGACCGTGACACCAACGCCGACGACGAGGCGGTGCTCCGCGCGTTCGTGGATCGTTACTGCCCGGACGCCGCCGGTGCACTGCTGGCGGCGAAGACGTGCATGTTCACGAATACGCCCGACGAACACTTCATCATCGATACCCTGCCGGGCGAGGACCGCGTCATCGTCGCGTCGCCGTGCTCGGGCCACGGCTTCAAGTTCGGCTCCGTCGTCGGCGAGATTCTCGCCGACATCGCCATCGAAGGCTCGACCCGCCACGACATCGAGCTGTTCCGCCTCGCGCGCTTCACCCGATGACCGCGGCCCGGAGTCGGTCGGAATTCAGCGACGGCGGAAGAAATTCTGCCGTTGGCCCGGAGGCGGCGCGGCGCGCTCGTCCTTGTGCCGGAAATTGATGCGGCCCTTGGTCAGGTCGTAGGGCGACATCTCGAGCGTAACCTTGTCGCCCGCCAGGATGCGGATGCGGTGCTTGCGCATCTTGCCGGACAGGTAGGCCGTCACCTCGACGCCGTTTTCCAGCGTGACGAGGAAACGCGTGTCGGGGAGCACCTGGTGCACGGTGCCCTGCATGTCGATCAGTTCTTCCTTGGCCAAGCTTCACCTCGTCGAGGGACGGTGGGTAACGTTGCCGTCGACACGGAGATGAACGGAGCGCTGGGGCCGAGGAACTGCTCCGGAGCGGGAGCGTCGGCACGATGCGTCAGCAGATGACGGTCTCGCGGCGCGGCACACGATACAGGATTCGTGACGGCCTCGCGCAAATAAGCGCACGCGCGGCCGGAAATGTGCGTATAGTTCGCCGCGGGTAGTCTCCCTTCTACTTTCTGTAACGGTCCCTGGCGCCAGTCGGCGCAACCCATGGGGCCGCGCGCTAAGCCGAAGAGTTTCCGATCCACGTGGCACCGTTGCCACGCGTCTGTGATCGCCGGTGCCTCGGCCCTGGAGTTCAGTCGCGCTGCCTCATGCCTTGTTTCCCGGGCCCGCCCGTCGCTTCGCCATTGCACGGCACGACGCCAGGGCCTCCGTCAGAGAGTATTTTTCAATGAGCAAGATCTACGTTGGTAACCTCCCGTTCTCGGCCGACGAGGCCTCCGTCCGCACGCTGTTCGCAGCCCACGGCACGGTCGACTCCGTCGCGCTGATCAACGACCGCGACACGGGCCAGCCCCGTGGCTTCGGTTTCGTCGAAATGACCTCGAACTCCGAGGCCGCCCGCGCCATCCAGAGCCTCAACGGCTACCAGATGGGCGGTCGCGCGCTGAAGGTGAACGAAGCGCAGGCGAAGACCGAGCGTCCGCGTCGCTTCTGAGCGAACGGTAGAACCACGGCGGCGAATCGGGCGTCACCACGCCCGGTCCGCCGACCGGCGAGCAAGCGGCCCTGCGGGGCCGTTTTGCTTTAGAGCCTTCCCTGGTTCAATCGCTCCCGGCGTCCAGCAATTCCTTGAGCCGGTAGAGCACGTCGAGCGCCGCACGCGGGCTCAGCGACTCCGGGTCGACGCCCTCGAGCATGCGGCGCAGCGCGGATTCCGTTTCGTTGCGCGGCAGGGCGAGCAGCAGTTCCTGCTGCGGCGTCGGCGGCCGGGTCGCGTGTTCACGGCGTTCGAGCTCGTGCAGGTAACGTCGCGCCTCGGTGACGACGGCCCGGGGCACGCCTGCAAGGCGCGCCACCTGCAGCCCGTAGCTCTGGTTGGCGGGGCCTTCCTTGACCGAGTGCAGGAACACGAGCTGGTCGCCGTGCTCGGTCGCGTCCAGGTGCACGTTGGCGCACGCCGGCAGCTCGTCCGCGAGCGCCGTCAATTCGAAGTAGTGCGTCGCGAACAGCGTGAACGCACCGATCTCGCGGCCGAGGTGCCGCGCACAGGCCCAGGCGAGCGAGAGCCCGTCGAACGTGCTCGTGCCGCGGCCGATCTCGTCCATCAGCACGAGGCTGTCGCGCGTCGCGTTGTTCAGGATGTTCGCGGCCTCGGTCATTTCGACCATGAACGTCGAGCGACCGCCGGCCAGGTCGTCGGCGGCCCCGATGCGCGTGAACACGCGATCGACCGGTCCGATCCGCGCGGACTCCGCAGGTACATAGCTGCCGATGCCGGCCAGGATCACGATCAGCGCGGCCTGCCGCATGTAGGTCGACTTGCCGCCCATGTTGGGCCCCGTCACGACGAGCATGCGCCGGCGCTCGTGCAGCTCGAGATCGTTCGGCACGAACGGGCCGTCGAGGTTCTGCTCGACGACCAGGTGCCGGCCGCCGCGGATCTCGATGCAGGAATCGTCGCTGAGCACCGGCTGCACGAGCCGGAGTGCCACGGCGCGCTCGGCGAGGTTCGCGAGCACGTCGAGCGCCGAGAGCGACCCCGCGGTCGACTGCAGCGCCGACAATGCGTCCGTGAGCGTGTCGAGCAGCCCCTCGTAGAGCTCACGTTCGCGAGCCATCGCCCGGTCGCGTGCGCCCAGCACTTTGTCCTCGAACGACTTCAGTTCGCTCGTGATGTAGCGCTCGGCGTTCTTGACCGTCTGCCGACGCACCCAGTCGGCCGGCACCTTGTCGGCCTGGCTGCGGCTCACCTCGATGAAGTAACCCTGCACGCGGTTGTAGCCGAAGCGCAGATTCTGCAGCCCGGAGCGCTCGCGTTCGCGGGCCTCGAGGTCGAGCAGCGCCTCGTCGCCGTGCTCGCTGATGCGCCGCAGTTCATCGAGGTCGGCGTCGAATCCGGCAGCGAACACGCCGCCCTCACGCAGCAGCGCCGGCGGCGTCTCGACCAGTGCCTGCGCGAGGTGCTCGTGCACGGCCGGATGCGTGCCGGCCTGTTCGGCGAGCGCGCGCAGCAACGGCGCGTCGAGCGTTGAGAGCAAGGCCTGCAGGCCGGGCAGACAGCCGAGCGCTTCACGCAGCTGCGCGAGGTCCCGTGGACGCGCCGAGCGCAACGCGACGCGCGCGAGGATGCGCTCGACGTCGCCGACCCGGCGGAGCAGCACGTGCAGGTCGTCGTGTGCGCCCCGGTCGATCAGGGTCTCGATCGCCTGCAGCCGCAACGCGCGCGGCTCCTGGCCGCGCAGCGGCCGCTGGATCCAGCGGCGCAGCTCGCGGCCGCCCATCGCCGTGGCGGTGCGGTCCAGGACGCCGATCAACGTGCTTTCGGGCCGTCCGGACAGGCTCGAGTCGAGTTCGAGGTTGCGGCGGGTCGCAGCGTCGAGCAGCAGCGCCTCGTCGCGCAGCTCGCACCGTATGCCGCGCAGGTGCGGCAGCGCGGACTTCTGCGTCTCGCGCACGTAGTTGAGCAGGCACCCGGCGGCGCCGATCGCGAACGGCCGGCCCTCGAGCCCGAACCCCGCGAGGTCGCGCGTGCCGAACTGCTCGCAGAGCTGGCGCGCGGCGCTGCCCGATTCGAAGTGCCAGGGCGGACGCTGGCGCACGGCGGCATCGCTGCGGATCGGCACACGTTGCGCCGAGTTCTCGGGCACGAGCAGTTCCGCGGGCCGCAGGCGTTCGAGTTCAGCGCCCAGCGCTTCCTCGCCCCGCGCTTCGAGCGCCTGGAAGCGGCCGCTGGAAAGTTCGAGCCACGCGAGGCCAAACCCGTCGGGCCCGGGGCACACCGCCGCGAGCAGCGTGTCGCGACGCTCTTCCAGCAACGCATCGTCCGTCACCGTCCCGGGCGTGACCACGCGGACGACTTGTCGTTCGACCGGACCTTTCGCCTTGGCGGGATCGCCGATCTGTTCGCAGATCGCCACCGACTCGCCCTTGCGCACGGCCTTGGCGAGGTAGTTGTCGAGCGTCTGGACCGGCACGCCCGCCATCGGGATCGGTTCGCCTCCCGACGACCCGCGCGCGGTCAGCGTGATGTCGAGCAGGCGCGCGGCCCGGCGGGCGTCCTCGTAGAAGAGCTCGTAGAAATCGCCCATCCGATAGAACAGCAGCACGTCCGGGTACTGCGCCTTGATGCGCAGGTACTGGGACATGACGGGCGTGTGCGTGGGGGTCGGGGCTGCGGCCTTGTCGTCGATCACGGGCAACCTGGTGTTCGGAATGCTGCTGACGGCCCGGAAACGCCGATTATCGGTCATTCGAAGGCCCGCCGGGACGAGCGCGAACCGACGATCGCCGGGTCACTCCGTCGGCCCGGCCAGCAGCGTGTCCTGCCAGAACATCAGGCTCGTCCAGAACTGGTAGTCCTGGTTCGCCTTCTTCGCGAACCCGTGGCCCTCGTCCTGTCCGATCAGGTGCCAGGCCTTGCCGCCGTTCGCGCGGATCGCGGCGACGATCTGGTCGGCCTCGCTCGCCGGCACGCGCGGGTCGTTGGCGCCAGTCACGACCAGCATGGGCACGGCGAGTTCCCGCACGCGCGTGAGCGGCGAGATCTGCTCGAGCTTCCGGCGCTGCTTCGGGTCTCGCTCGTCGCCGTACTCGACGCGGCGCAGGTCGCGCCGGTAACTCTGCGTGTTCTCAAGGAAGGTGACGAAGCTCGAGATCGCGACCACGCAGTTCGCGCCCTTGAGCCGCGAACCGTAGAAGATCGACGTCGCATAGCACATGTAGCCGCCGTACGAGCCGCCCGCCACCGCGAACCGTGTCGGGTCGAGCTGCGAGTCCTTCGCCAGCACGTCGAGGAAGGCACCGATGTCCTTGACCGAGTCCTCGCGCTGGAAGGGGCCGTTGTCGAGGCTCACGAAGCGCTTGCCGTAACCGGTGGATCCGCGCACGTTCGGGTAGAAGATCGCGATGCCGAGTTCGTTGAGCAGGTAGTTGTTGCGCCCGAGGAAGCCGGGGCGCGACTGGCTCTCGGGGCCGCCGTGGATGTTGACGATCAGCGGGCGCGGGCCTGAGAACTTCTTCGCATCCGGCCGATAGAGGAAGCCCGAGAGCGTGAGCCCGTCGAAGCTCCGCACCTCGATCGTCTGCGGCTCGACGTTCGCCTGCGGGTCGAGGCCGCCGGTCTCGCTCGCGGTCCAGCGCGAGACGGCAAGTGTCTTCGGGTCGATCGAGAACGCATCGGACGGGCTGCGGGCAGAAGTGAACGTGAGGCCGATCTCGCCCCAGGGTGCGATCTCGATGCCGCCGACGTTGCCGGCCGGCATCGGCACCGTTCGCACCGTGCCGCTCGCGACGTCGAACACGCGCAAGGCGCTGCGACCCGCCTCGTTGATCGCATAGACGACGAAGCTGCCGTCGCCGGCGATGTCGAACGCCTCGACGTCCCACTTCGGCTCGGGCGCTTTCGGCGTGAACCTGCCGGTCGTTGGGTCGAGCGTGCCCAGGCGCTGGAAGTCGGCGCCTTCGTCCGAGGTGACCCAGAGCGTGCCGTCGGGCGCGAACTGCGCGGAGCCGTAGGCGACGGGTTTGCGATGGTCGCCCAGTGGCGTCAGTGCGCCCGACTCGAGGTCGAGCAACCAGAGGTTCGACTTGGTGATCGAAACGTACTCCTGCACGAGGCCGCGCCTGCGGTCGGGCGAGAAGTCGGCGAACGACCAGCCGCCGCCACCTACCTGCGCGACCCTGCGGTCGGTCGTGCGATCGCGCGGGTCCATCACGTAGAGGTCGGAGTCGGTGCCGTTGCGGCGGGTCGAGGTGTAACCGATCAGCCTGCCGTCCTTGCTCCAGGCGCCGAACATGTTGCGGCTCTGGCCATCGGTCAGCAGCGTCAGGCGCCCGCTCGCGAGCGTGTAGAGCTGGTAGAACTCGCTGCCGCCGACGTCCTTCTGCACGACCGTGACGTCGCCGGTGACCGGGGCGTGTGTCGCGCCCACGATGCGGTCCTCCTCGAAGCTGAGTTGCTCGCGCGCGCCGCCGGGGCGCGCCACGCGGTGGACCTGGTTGGTGTTGCCGAAGCGCGTCGCGATGAGCAGCGAGCGGTCGGTCGGGTGCCAGCCCTGGAACGTGGCCGTGCGGAATTCCATGTACGGCCGCGTGCGTGCGGCCAGTTCCGCGGGAACCGGTGGAATGCCTTCCGCCACGAGCGCGGCGGGCTTTTCGACCGCCTGCGCGTGGACCACGGCGAACGGCAGGGCGAGCAGGACGGAGGCCAGGGCGATGCGCATGCAGGGGAACCTCGTCGGGCAGGACGAAACGCGAAATCTAGCCCGGCCGAGGCTCAGCCGGCCAGTCCGAGATGTCGCCCCAGGAAATCGAGCTGGTCGGCGACGCTGCGTTCGAAATTGGCGCCGAAGTACGGCTCGAAGTGCCCGATCGGGTAGTGTTTCACTTCGGCCCGTCGGCCGAGTCGCTGCACGGCCCGCTCGGCGGCGCGTGCGGGCGCGACGCTGTCTCTCTCGCAGATCTGCACGAGCACCGGGCATCGTGCGTGCGCTGCAGCGGACACCGGCCGATAAAACCCGACGGACAACGCGATGCGTGCGGCCACTTCGAAGCGAAAGCCTGGCGGGGCGAGCGCACGATAACCCGTGTCCGCGTCGGCGCTGCTCATGACGGCGAGGGTCCCCGGCGGGCCGACGGTGGGAACGTAATGCGCCCGGCCGAACGGCGCGTACACCGCATCGATCAGCCCGTGCGACGTCAACCGCAGCAACTGCAGTGGTCCGGCATAGCGCAGGATCTCGCGCACCGCCGCCACACCATCCATCATCGGGCACTGGCACACGGCCGCGGCGACCCCCTCGACGCGGGCGGCGGTCACGAGCGCGTGGCCACCCGAGAACGAGGTGCCCCAGGCCGCGATGCGGGTCGCGTCCACGCCGGGCAGCGTGCGCGCGTACTCGATGGCGGCGCGATAATCCTGCAACTGGCGACGCACGGACACCAGTTGACGCGGCGCACCGTCGCTCGCTCCGAAATGGCGGTAGTCGAACAACAGCACGTCAAGCCCTGCGGCAAGGAAGCGCTCCGCGTACGGCTGGAGCGAGGCGTCGCGGGTCGCGCCGAAGCCATGCGCCATCGCGACGCACGGACGGAGCCTGCCGCCGCCCTCCGTACCGGACGCAACGTAATGCCAGGCCCGGCAGGTCGTGCCGTGGCTCGTGAACTCGACGTCGCGACGCATGCCGGAACCATGGTTCATAAGGGGGAGTCCTGATCGTGCATGCAAGGTTCTCGGCCACGAGAGGTTTGCGATTGCGCCTCCCCAGGAGCTTAACGGAGGCATCGTGGAATGTGCGGACCGGCGGCCTTCCCGCGCGTGCTGCACAATCGGCGAGGGGGAGGAGGATGCCGTGCGCGGCAGTGATGCGCGTGTCCGGCAGGGGAGACGACGCATGATCGATTCGAAAGCCTGGCTCATTTCCCATGCCCTGGCCGTCGTCCTGTCGATGCCCGCAATGGTCCAGGCCGGCGAATGGCAGCACGAACTCGCACCGTACGTCTGGGGCGCCGGCATGAGTGGCCAGACGGGGGTCGGCGACGTCGTAGGCGACGTCGACATGAGCTTCGGCGACATCCTCGAGGACCTCGAGCTGGCCTTCATGGGTGTGTACCGTGCCACGAAGGATCGTTTCTCCGTGACGGCCGACGTCGTTTTCATGGGCCTGGGCTCGACCGAGCGCGGGCCGGGTGGAGTGCTGAAGGCCGACATCGACATGGACCAGACGGCGCTCGAGGTGGATGGCGGCTACCAAGTGATGGACCGCCTCACGCTCCTGGCAGGCCTGCGCTACATCGACCTCCAGGTGGACACCAGGATCACGGGCCCGTCGGGTGGCGTGAACGAGGCTTCCTCCGGTGAGGACTGGGTCGACCCGGTGATCGGCGCAATCTACGAGGCACCGCTCTCCGATGCCTGGTCGGTGA
>DASSJN010000125.1:0-23228 GCA_035691185.1 Steroidobacteraceae bacterium | reverse complement strand
GCCCCGGCTGTTTCGCCGAGTACCTGGCGATCCCCGCGTTCAACGCGTTCAAGCTCCCCGAGTCAATCACGGACGAGGTCGCCTCGATCCTCGACCCGTTCGGCAACGCGACGCACACGGCGCTGTCGTTCAGCCTGGTGGGCGAGGACGTGCTGATCACCGGCGCCGGCCCGATCGGGGTCATGGCGGCCGCGATCGCGCGGCATGTCGGCGCACGGCACATCGTCATCACGGACGTGAACGATTACCGGCTCGACCTCGCGCGCCGGATGGGGGCGACGCGGGCGATCAACGTCTCGCACCAGTCGCTCGACGATACGATGAAGGATCTCGGCATGGTCGAGGGGTTCGACGTCGGCCTCGAGATGTCCGGCAACCCGGGTGCGTTCCGCGACCTGCTGCGCACCATGCACCACGGCGGCAACGTCGCACTGCTCGGCATTCCGCCCGACAACACGGCCGTCGACTGGACCCAGGTCATCTTCAAGGGCCTGGTGCTCAAGGGCATCTACGGCCGCGAGATGTTCGAGACCTGGTACAAGATGGCCGCCATGCTGCAGAGCGGCCTGGACATTTCCCCGATCATCACGCACCGCCTGGCCGTCGCCGAGTTCCGCGAAGGGTTCGAGATCATGCGCAGCGGGCAGTCGGGGAAGGTGATCCTGGATTGGGCAGCGGAATGTTGAGTGTCCAGTGTTCAGTGTCCAGTGTTCAGTTGGAGGCGACTACGCCGCCCGCCGACGCAGTCGACCTCCGACTGACCGCTAGACACTGAACACTAAACACTCGCCTACTACGGAGGTACGCGATATGCCCGTACGCAAGGCCGAAGCCGAATGGACCGGGAGTCTGCGCGAAGGCAAGGGCGAGCTTGCGCTGGAAAGCGGCGCGTTCCGCGGCCCGTACACGTTCAAGTCGCGGTTCGAGGACGGCAAGGAGACGAATCCCGAAGAGCTGATCGCGGCGGCCCACGCGGGCTGTTTCACGATGGCGCTGACGGCGCTGCTCGCGCGCCAGCAGCTCGCGCCGACGAAGATCCACACGACGGCCTCCGTGCACATCGAACAATCGGCCGGCGGCTTCTCGATTCCGCGCATCGAGCTGCGCACGCGGGCGAGCATTCCGGGGCTCGACGCCGAAAAGTTCGCGGCGCTGGCCGCCGACGCCAAGCAGAACTGTCCCGTGTCGAAGGCGCTGGCGGGTGTGCAGATCTCGCTCGACGCCGCGCTGGAGTGATGAGCTGGAACGCGGGCGATTCGATTCGCAATTCGAACAAACCCTCACTCCTCAACAGGCCTGCCCCTCCCGCTCACGCGGGAGAGGTGCGGTAGCATTGATGGTTGCTCCCCTCCCACCCCACCCAGGAGGCGACCATGCCCCTCGTCTCGATGCGCCAGCTGCTCGACCACGCAGCTGAGAACGGCTACGGCCTGCCGGCCTTCAACGTCAACAACCTGGAACAGGTCCGCGCCATCATGGACGCGGCCGACGAGACCGGCAGCCCGGTCATCATGCAGGGGTCGGCGGGCGCGCGTAAGTACGCCGGCGAGGCGTTCCTGCGGCACTTGATCCAGGCAGCGATCGAGGCCTACCCGCACATCCCGGTGGTCATGCACCAGGATCACGGCCAGTCGCCCGGCGTCTGCATGGCCGCGATCCGCTCGGGGTTCTCGAGCGTGATGATGGATGGCTCGCTGATGGAGGACGGCAAGACGCCCTCCTCCTACGAGTACAACGTCGACACCTCGCGCAAGGTCGTCGATTTCGCGCATTCGATCGGCGTGACGGTCGAGGCGGAGCTCGGCGTGCTGGGTTCGCTCGAGACCATGCGCGGCGACAAGGAAGACGGCCACGGCGCGGAAGGCACGATGACGCGCGAGCAGTTGCTCACGGATCCGGACCAGGCCGCCGATTTCGTCAGGAAGACGCAATGCGACGCACTCGCGATCGCCATCGGCACCTCGCACGGCGCGTACAAGTTCTCGCGCAAGCCGACGGGCGACATCCTCGCGATCGACCGGATCAAGGAAATCCACCGCCGCATCCCGAACACGCACCTCGTGATGCACGGCTCCTCGAGCGTGCCGCAGGAATGGCTCGGGGTCATCCGCCAGTACGGCGGCAACATGAAGGAGACCTACGGCGTGCCGGTCGAGGAGATCGTCGAGGGCATCAGGCACGGCGTGCGCAAGGTCAACATCGACACCGACATCCGCCTGGCGATGACGGGTGCGATCCGCAAGCACCTGGCGGAGAAGTCGGCCGAGTTCGACCCCCGCAAGTACCTGGCCGACGCACAGGCAGCCGCGAAGTCGATCTGCAAGCTGCGTTACGAGGCCTTCGGCTGCGCCGGGCAGGCGGCGAAGATCAAGCCGTTGTCGCTCGACAAGATGGCCGAACGATACAGGAAGGGCGAGCTGAATCAGGTCGTGAACTAGCTATCCGCTAGTCCAGCGTGCACACCAGACAGTACATGTACACGTTGCGAGGATCGCGCAGCCGGTCGAGCCGCGCAATCTCGGCGGCGAGCGGCTGCAGCGCGCGCGGCAGCTCCGGAAACAGTCCCCGCGGCAGCAGCGGCGCGACCATGCGAGCCATCGCGGTCCGCACGCGGAAGCCGAGCGCTTCGCCGATGCCCACGACGTAGTCGGAGTATTCGACCTCGTAGTCCTTGTCGAGGTCGGCCAGCTCGGCCGCGAGCTCGATCGCGTCCTGGTAGCCGCCGAGCTCGTCGACCAGTCCCAGCCGCTTGGCGTCCGCGCCCGACCAGACGCGGCCCTGCGCGACCGCGTCGACGGCCGCGACGTCCTTCTTGCGCGACGTCGCCACCAGCGTGATGAAGCGCTGGTACTCGTAGTCGATGCTCTGCTGCAGCAATTCGCGGGTGGCATCGCTCATCGGCCGGACCGGGCTGAACTCGCCGGACAGCTCGGTCGTGCCGACGCCGTCGACGTGTACGCCCAGCCGCTCGAGCGAACGCTGGAACGTCGGGAACATCGCGAAGATGCCGATCGAGCCGGTCAGCGTGACCGGGCTCGCGACGATGCGGTCGGCGTCCATCGCGATGTAGTAACCACCCGACGCCGCGAGCGTGCTCATCGAGGCCACCACGGGCTTGCCGTCGGCCTTGATCTCGGCGATCTCGCGGCGGATCACCTCCGAGGCGAACGTGCTGCCGCCGGGGCTGTCGATGCGCAGCACGACGGCCTTCACGTCGTCGTCGAAACGCGCCTCGCGCAGCTGCGCGGCGAGCGTGTCGGAGCCGATCGTGCCCGGCGCCTGCTCACCGGGCAGGATTTCGCCCGACGCGACGATCACGGCGATCTTGTTGACGGACTTCGACGAGAGCGCCTTGCCGGAATGGACGTTCGCGAGATAGGACTCGAAGTCGATGCCCTTGTACGAGTGCAGGTCCTCGTCCTCGCCCGTGATCTCGGCGATGCGGTCCTCGACCTCGAAGCGTCCCTTGAGCTCCGTGACGAGCCCGGCCTCGAGCGCGACCTTCGCGAGGTCACCGCCGGCGGCCCGGAGCGCCTCCGGCGCATTGTCGGCGTACGCCTGAAGGGCCGCCGGTTCGATGCCGCGCGCCTTGGCGACCTCGGCCTTCCATGCGCTCCAGACCGAGTTGAGCCACACGAGGCTCTCCTCGCGCTCGGCCGGGGACATGTCGTTGCGCGTGAACATCTCCACGGCGGACTTGTACTGCCCGACCCGGAACACGTTCCAGTCGATCGACAGCTTGTCGAGCGCGTCCTTCACGAACAGGCCGTAGTTCGCGAAGCCGTCGATGTAGGTGATGCCCTGCGGGTCGAGGTAGATCTCGTCCGCGTGCGCCGCGACGTAGTATTGCGGCTGGTCGTAGTACTCGCCGAAGGCGATGACGGGCTTGCCGCTCTTGCGGAAGTGCTCGATCGCACGGGCGACTTCGTGCAGCTTGGCGGTGCCGCCGCCGTCGAGGCCGCCGAGGTCGAGGTAGAGCGCGCTGATGCGCTTGTCGTTCTTCGCGGCCGTGATGGCGTCGACGACGTCGCGCAGGCGCGTCTCGACCGGGCCCTGGCGCAGCGCGTCGGCGACCGCGCGCTCGACCGGGTCGCCCGTGAACTGCTCGACCAGCGGACCCTGCGGCGCCACGACGAGCGCCGCCTTGTTCGGCACGAGCGGGATGGGCCGGGAGAACAGCGCGCCGATCAGGCCGAAGATCAGCAGCAGCAGCAGCAGGTGCAGGATCTTGCGCAGGCCGTCGAGGCCCACCCAGATCCAGTGCAGCAGCCTGCGGATGGCACGCATCTGGCGCGCCCGCCTCGCGTCAGACCTTCTCTTCGATGCGCGCCGACTTGCCCGTGCGCTCGCGCAGGTAGTAGAGCTTGGCGCGGCGGACGTTGCCGCGGCGCTTCACGGTGATGTTGCCGAGGGCCGGGCTGTAGGTCTGGAACACGCGCTCGACGCCCTCGCCGTGCGAGATCTTGCGCACGGTGAACGAGGAGTTGAGGCCGCGGTTGCTCTTGGCGATCACGACGCCTTCGTAGGCCTGCACGCGCTCGCGCTCCCCCTCCTTGACCTTCACCTCGACGACGACGGTGTCGCCCGGGCCGAAGTCCGGCACTTCGCGAGTCATGCGCTCGGCATTGAGCGCGGCAATGATGTTGCTCATTTCTTCACCTTGGTCTCAGTTGTGTCCCTGCTCTGGTCGCGTCGCATCCTGCTCCGCCTGGTATTCCTCGAGGAGCCTGCGCTCCTCGACACTCAACTCGCGCCGCGCCAGCAGGTCCGGCCGCCGCTGCCACGTCCGCCCCAGCGCCTGCTTCAGCCGCCAGCGCGCGATGGCCCCGTGGTTGCCGCTGGCCAGCACCTCGGGCACCGCCCGCCCGGACCACACGTCCGGCCGCGTGTAGTGCGGCCAGTCGAGCAGGCCGTCGCTGAACGACTCCTGCACGGCGGACTCCGCATCGCCGAGCGTGCCCGGCAGCAGACGCGCCACCGCGTCGATCAGCACCAGCGCCGGCAACTCGCCACCGCTCAGCACCACGTCCCCCACCGAGACGGATTCGTCGACGCACTGCTCGACGAACCGCTCGTCCACGCCCTCGTAGCGTCCGGCCACGAGGACCAGTTCGGGCAACCCGGCGAACTGCGCGACCTTCCGCTGCGTGAGCGGGGCGCCGTCCGCCGCCAGGTACACCCGGCGGGCCGAGGGCGCGCGGGCCCTCGCCTCCTCCATGGCCTGCCGCAGCGGCTCGGCCTTCAATACCATGCCGGGGCCGCCGCCGTACGGGCGGTCGTCCACCGTCCTGTGCACGTCCGTGGCGAACTGCCGCGGATCGACCGTCTCGACCGCCAGCACGCCGCGCTCGAGCGCCCGTCCCAGCACGCCGAACTTCAGCGCCTGCTCGACGAACTCGGGGAACAGCGTCACGACGACGATGCGCATCGTGCTTCCGCTCGTCGTCCGTCAATCGTCCGGGTGCCAGTCGAACGTCACGCGACCCGCTGCCAGGTCCACCGCGACGAGTCGTTCCGGAACCACGGGCACCAGCCGCTCGCGTTCGCCGTCCTTGAGGACCGCCACCGGGTGGGCGGGCAACTCGAGGAACCCGTCCACCCGCCCGAGCGGTGCGCCGTCGCGGTTGACCGCTTCGAGCCCCAGCAGGTCGTGCAGGTAGTGCTCCTTCGGCCCCGTCGCCGGCAGCTGGGAGCGGTCCACCCGTACGTCCGACCCGTTGAGCGCCTGCGCGGCCTCACGCGTTTCCACACCCTCGAGCCTGACCGCCACCGACTGCCCTGCTCGCTTGGATTCCAACACCCGGACCTGCCGCGTTTCGCCGCCCCGGACCAGGGTCCAGTGCGGGTAGCTCGCGATGCCGCGGGCCGGTTCGGTGTACGAGGTGACCTTGACCCAGCCCTGCAGCCCGAAGGGGCCGCCCACCCGGCCCAGCACCACGGCACGTGGACCTGCAGCAGGCCCGGTGCGCGCCGTCATGCCGCCGTCTTCAGGCCGCCGCGGCGACCTGCGTCTTGCGGTAGCCCTTGATCAGCTGCGCGACGCGGTCCGAAGTCTGGGCGCCGACGCCGAGCCAGTAGTCGACGCGCGCGAGGTCGAGACGCAACTCCTGGCTTTCGCCGCGGGCGACCGGGTTGTAGAACCCGACCTGCTCGAGCGAGCCGCCGCCGGCGCGGCGGCTGTCGGTCACGACCACGTGGTAGAAGGGTTCCTTCTTGCCGCCGCGGCGCTGCAAACGGATCGTCACCATCTTGATGCACTGCCTCAGGTTCGCGGCCGAGCGGGACCCGCCTGCCCGGCCAAAAAAGAGCCGCGAACTATAACCAAATTTCGAAGCAAAAGAAATACTTGTGGGGCCTCTCAACCGAGCCCCGGCGGCATGCGACCGCCCATGGCCCGCATCATGCGGCCGAGCCCGCCCTTGCCCATGCCCTTCATCATCTTCTGCATCTGCAGGAAGTTCTTGAGCAGCCGGTTGATTTCGGCTACCTGCGTGCCCGAGCCGGCGGCGATCCGTCGCTTGCGCGAGCCGTCGATGTTCTTCGGGTAGCGGCGCTCCTTCGGCGTCATCGAGCAGATGATCGCAATCTGCCGCTTGACCTCCTTCTCGTTGCCCTGGGGAAGCTGGGCGGCCTTGGCGGTCAGCTGGGACGGCAGCTTGTCCATCAGCGCCGCGACGCCGCCCATCTGCTCGAGCTGGCGCAACTGGCCGAGCAGGTCCTCCAGGCTGAAGTCCTTGCCCTTGGCGACCTTCCTGGCGAGCTTCTCGGCCTCGGCACGGTCGACCTGTCGCGTGACCTCCTCGACCAGCGACAGCACGTCGCCCATGCCGAGGATGCGCGAGGCCATGCGCTCGGGCTGGAACGCTTCGAGCGCCTCCGGTTTCTCGCCTGTGCCGACGAACAGGATCGGCTGCCCCGTGACCTGGCGCACCGAGAGCGCCGCGCCGCCGCGGGCGTCGCCGTCCGCCTTGGTCAGCAGGACGCCCGTCAGGTTGAGCGCCGCCCCGAAGGCGCGTGCCGCGTTGACCGCGTCCTGCCCCGCCATGCTGTCGACGACGAAAAGCGTCTCGACCGGGTTCAGCACGCTGCCGAGCTCGCGCACCTCGCGCATCATTTCCTCGTCGACGTGCAGGCGGCCGGCCGTGTCGACGAGCAGCACGTCGTAGACGCCGCGGCGGGCCTGCGCCAGCGCGTCCTGCGCGATCGCGAGCGGCTTCTGCGTCGGGCTCGCCGGCGCGACGTCGATCTCCAGCTGCTGGCCGAGGCGTTCGAGCTGCAGCAGCGCCGCCGGGCGCCGCACGTCTGTCGAGACCAGCAGCACGCGCTTCCTCTCGCGGGTCTTGAGCCAGAGCGCGAGCTTGGCGGCCGTCGTGGTCTTGCCCGCACCCTGCAGGCCCGCGAGCAGGACGATCGCCGGCGGCTGCACGCGCAGGTTGAGCGGGCGCACGCCCTCGCCCATCACGCGCACGAGTTCCTCGTGGATGATCTTGATCAGCGCCTGGCCGGGCGTGAGGCTCTTGTGGATCTCCTGGCCGACGACGCGCGCCTTGACCCCGTCGATGAAAGTCCTGACGACCGGCAGCGCCACGTCCGCCTCGAGCAGCGCCATGCGCACCTGCCGCAGCGTGTCGCCGATGTTCTCCTCGGTGAGGCGGCCGCGGCCGCGCAAGCCCTCGACGACGGACGCCAGGCGCGCTGAAAGCTTGTCGAACAACGGGGACGGACCTCGCTCACTGGAACGGTTCCGGGCGATGCCCGGCGCGAAACGGCGATTATAGGGGTCCCGAGGGGTCGGTTTGCCGTCCTCCTCAGTCCGGCGGGTCTCTGGCATCATGCGTCCGTCGCCCCCACCACGCCGGTCCCGCGCTTGTTGCTGCCACTGATCGCCGTCGTCTGTTACCTCCTCGGGGCCGCCGGGCTTGCCGTTGCCACCTACCAGCACCGCAGCGAGCCGCTGTCGGCGCACGGCCGCGGCCGCCGCATCGCCTCCGTCGCCATCGCAGGCGTGGGGGCCGTCGTCCACGCGGCCGCCCTGATGGAGGAGCGCCGCCTCGCGCCCAACGCGGCGCTGTCGCTCGGCGACACGCTCGCGATCGTGGGCCTGGTCATCTCCGCCACCGCCATCGTGATGGCGCTGCGCCCGGGCCGGCGCGGCATGGCGGCGCTGCTGCTCTTCATCGCTGCGGCGCTCGAAGCGGCGTTCTCCGAGGGCACGCGCGAGTTTTCGGTCGGCCGGCCCGGCTGGGAACTGACCTTCCACGTCGCCATGGCGACGACCGCGTTCGCGTTCCTGACCATCGGCA
Organism: Steroidobacteraceae bacterium; assembly: GCA_035691185.1. Taxonomy (GTDB): domain Bacteria; phylum Pseudomonadota; class Gammaproteobacteria; order Steroidobacterales; family Steroidobacteraceae; genus RPQJ01. The sequence goes on along the minus strand of DASSJN010000125.1, from coordinate 14,925 downwards.
TGGCGCTCGCCGTGGCGCAGGTCATCGTCGCGCACCGGCTGCGCAGCCGGCAGCCGCTCGGCTGGCTCAAGATACTGACGCCGATGGAGTCGCTCGAGTCCGGCACGTTCCAGAGCATCCTGGCCGGCTTCGCGCTGCTCACGCTCGCCCTCGTGAGCGGAGCATTCTTCATCGAGAACCTGTTCGCACAACACCTCGTGCACAAGGTCGTGCTCGCGATCGTCGCGTGGTTCGTCTTCGGCGTGCTGCTGCTCGGTCGCCTGCGGTTCGGCTGGCGCGGCCGCAAGGCGCTGCGCTGGACCTTCGCGGGTTACACGCTGCTCGGCCTGTCCTATTTCGGCAGCAAGATCATCCTCGAGAACGTTCTCGGCAAGCACTGGGGCTGAGCCGCCACCATGGGCGACTTACCCTCGGGCGCGCTCGGCATCCTGCTCCTCGTCCTGATCCTCTTCTCCGCGTTCTTCTCGGGCACGGAGACGGCGCTGATGAGCGTCAACCGGTACCGCCTGCGCCACCTCGTGCGCGAGGGCAGTGCCGCCGCGCGCATGACGGAAGCACTGCTCGAACGCCCCGACCGGCTGATCGGGATGATCCTGATCTGCAACAACTTCGTGAATTCGGCGGCGGCCGCCATCGTCACGATCATCGCGCTGCAGCTCGGCGGCGAACCGCTCGCCGCGGTCGGCGTCGCCGTGTTCACGGTCGTGCTGATCCTGTTCGGGGAAGTCGCGCCGAAGACCTTCGGCGCACTCTACCCGGAGCGCATCGCCTTGCCGGCCGCAGTCGTCTATACGGGGCTGCTCAAGGTCCTCTACCCGATCGTCGCACTGACCAACCTCATCGCGAACGGCGTCCTGCGCGTGCTCGGCGTGACGCGGGAGGAGGCGAATCGCACGTCGCTGAGCAGCGAGGAACTGCGCACGGTCGTCGCCGAGGCGAGCACGGTCATCCCGCACCGCCACCAGCGCATGCTGATGAGCATCCTCGACCTCGAGAAGATCACGGTCGAGGACATCATGGTGCCGCGGCACGACATCTACGGCATCGACGTCTCGGACGACTGGGACGACATCGTCGAGCAGATCCGCGACTGCCGCCACACGCGCATCCCGGTCTACGACGGCAACCTGGAGTGGCTGATCGGCATCCTGCACATGAAGAAAGTCGCGCGACTGCTCGCGCTGGACGAATTCGACCGGGAGAAGCTGGTCGCGCTCGCGAGGACGCGCGAGCCCTACTACGTGCCCGAGGGCACCTCGCTCAACACGCAGTTGCTCCAGTTCCAGCGCCAGCGCCGGCGCGTCGCCTTCGTCGTCGACGAGTACGGCGACGTGCAGGGCCTGATCACGCTCGAGGACCTGCTCGAGGAGATCGTCGGCGAGTTCACCTCCGACACGAGCATCCTGCACAAGGACGTCCACCGCGAGCGCAACGACAGCTTCGTCGTCAACGCCTCGGCGAGCGTGCGCACGCTCAATCGCAAGATGGGATGGGCGCTGCCGACCACGGGGCCGCGCACGCTGAACGGACTGATCATCGAGCAGATGGAGACGATTCCCGCGCCGGGCCAGCGCCTGCGGATCGGCGACTACTCGCTCGAGGTGCTGCAGGTCACCGACAACGCGGTGAAGACCGTGCGGCTGAAGCCGGTCGCGATCCCGTCGGTCGACGTCAAGAGCGAGTGATAGTCCCAGGCGTCCGATCCGGGATCTTGGGCGCCGGCTCCTGGAAAACCGACAAGTCGCCGGGCCCAAGACCCGGATCGAACGCTCGATGCGCCGCGCCTGAGCTTCGTCGCCGTCCCCGACGACTTCGCACGGCGCACGAAGCGTCGCGAGCCCCAACACCAGCATCGCACCGGCGGGCGTCACTTGCGCCGTGCGAGTTTTCGGCGGCAGGAGCCGAAACACTCGCTCAGGCGCCGCCCATGCAGCGTCCGTTCCGGATGTTTTTTGCGGCGACTTGTCGGTTTTCGCAGGAGCCGCAGAAAAACATCCGGAACGGGCGCCCGTCACCGTCCGCATCGCGTCGGCTTGCAGGGTCAGAATGCCTTATCCAGCGCGTCCTGCAGCCGCGCGACGCCCTCGACCGCGATCCCTTCGACCTGCGGGCCGCGGCGCGGCACGTTGCCGGCCGGCACGAGCGCGCGCTTGAACCCCTGCTTGGCCGCCTCCCGCAACCGCTCCTCGCCGTACGGCACCGGCCGGATCTCGCCCGTGAGCCCGAGTTCGCCGAAGCAGACTGTGTCGACCGCGACGGGCCGGTCGCGCACGCTCGAGAGTACCGCGAGCACCGCCGGCAGGTCCGCCGAGGTCTCGCCGATCCGTACCCCGCCGACGACGTTCACGAACACGTCGCGGCCAGCGGTGGCGACGCCGCCGTGCCGGTGCAGCACCGCGAGCAGCAGCGCGAGACGGCTCGATTCGAACCCGACCGCCACGCGCCGCGGATTCATGCCCTGCGCGTCGTCGGCGAGCGCCTGCACCTCGACGAGCAGCGGCCGGCTGCCCTCGCGCACGACCGTCACCACGCTGCCGGGCACGGGCTGCGCGTGGCGCGACAGGAAGATCGCCGAGGGGTTCTTCACCTCGCGCAGGCCCTGCTCCGCCATGACGAACACGCCGAGTTCGTTCGCGCTGCCGTAGCGGTTCTTGACGGCGCGGACGACGCGGAAGCGGCTCGCCGGGTCGCTCTCGAAATACAGCACCGTGTCGACCATGTGCTCGAGGATCCGCGGGCCGGCAATCTGTCCCTCCTTGGTCACGTGGCCGATCAGCAGCACCGCCGTGCCGGATTCCTTCCCGAAACGGACCAGCCGCGCCGCCGATTCGCGCACCTGCACGGCCGAGCCCGCGGAAGACTCGCTCAACTCGGTCTGCATGGTCTGGATCGAGTCGACCACGAGCACCTGCGCGCGCGAGGCCACCGCCTCCTCGATCACGGCTTCGACGCGCGTCTCCGCGGCGAGCCGCAGGGTCGTCGCGTCGAGCCCCAGTCGTTGCGCCCGGGATGCGACCTGGCGCACGGATTCCTCGCCCGAAACGTAGAGCACCGGTCGCTCGCGGCTCAGGGCGTCGGCGGCCTGCAGCAGCAGCGTCGACTTGCCGATGCCGGGGTCGCCGCCCAGCAGCACGACCGAACCCGCCACGAGCCCGCCACCGAGGACGCGATCCAGCTCGCCGATGCCGGTGGCGGCCCTCACGTCCCGTTCCTGCGCGATCTCGGTGATGGTCCGGCTCGTGGCAGGACCAGTGGCCGTCGCCGCGCCCGGGCCGCGCCGTGACGCACTGCCGCCCGCGGAGGTGATCGAGGAGATCGCCAGCTCGAGCGTGTTCCACGCTTCGCAGGCAGGGCACTGGCCCTGCCACTGCGCAGTGCGCGCCCCGCAGTTGCCGCAGACGTAGCTGGTCTTGGGACGTGCCATGATGATGCGCTGCCCTCGGAGAGCCGGAGTGGACTGGCGAGGCCTCGCCCGGCCCGCAGCCGACCCCGCCCGACGAATCGGGTGAGGTCGCGGCGGCGGCGATGCTAGCACGCGCCGCCGACCCTGCCGGACTGTGACGGCCGTGACAATTCCACCCCCGGGCCCCACCTATACTGCCGGCATACATGCGCAGCCAGGCCGAAAAAACGACCGTCCTGCTCGAGACCGCCGGCGGCAAGGGTCGCCAGGCATCCACCCATGCCCAGGGGCGTCTCGGTCGCTACGAGCTCATGCACGAGATCGGCAAGGGCGCCATGGGTGTCGTCTACCGCGCACGCGACCCGCGCATCAATCGTGACGTGGCGCTCAAGGCGATCCGGCTCGGCGACGAGTTCGAGCCCGAAGACCTCGAGCAGGCCAGGGTGCGTTTCTTCCGCGAGGCAGAGATGGCCGGTCGGCTGTCGCACCCGCACATCGTGACGATCTTCGACGCCGGCGAGGACGCCGGCACGGCGTACATCGCCATGGAGTTGCTGCGCGGTCGTCACCTCGTCGAGTACACGAGCCAGACGCGGCTGCTGCCGTCCGCCGTGGCGATCGAACTCGTGGCGCGCCTGGCCGATGCGCTGCAATATGCGCACCAGAACCAGGTCGTGCACCGGGACATCAAGCCCGCGAACATCATGTTCGATGCGCCGAGCGGCGAGCTCAAGATCACCGATTTCGGCATCGCCCGTCTGACGGACGCGGGCCGCACACGCACGGGCGTCGTGCTCGGCACGCCCTCGTTCATGTCCCCCGAGCAGCTGCAGGGCCGGCCCGTGACGGGCAGCTCCGACCTGTTCTCGCTTGCGGCCACGCTGTACCAGCTGCTCACCGGACAGCTGCCGTTCCGCGGCGACAACATGCCCTCGCTGATGATGAAGATCGTGCAGGAGCCGCACCCGCGCATCCGCGCACTGGACCCGGCATTGCCGGTCGGGCTCGACGAATTCTTCGACCGCGCCCTGGCCAAGGAGCCCGCCCAGCGGTACGAGAGCGGTGCTGCGTTCGCGCTCGCGCTCCGCGACGCGAACCGGCCGCCGCAGCAGCAGCAGCACAAGAACTGACGCCGACCTTTATCAGAAGAACGCACGAATGCGCCTGAAGGGAAAGTTCCGCTGCGTCGGGATGACCGACACCGGCCGCGTCCGCGAGCACAACGAGGACACGATCGGCACGGACGCGGACATCGGCCTGGTCGTGCTGGCGGACGGCATGGGCGGTTACAAGGCAGGCGAGGTGGCGAGCGGCATCGCCGTGCGGACAGTCCTCGGCCTGCTCAAGGACGCAGTCGACCGCCAGGACCTGAGCCTGCACGACGGCGAGAGTGGCATCAGTCGCCCGGGCATCCTGTTGCGCGACGCGATCCAGCGCGCGAACAAGATCATCCACCAGACCGCCAAGACGCAGGACCACTGCGAAGGCATGGGCACGACGGTCGTGGCCGGCCTGTTCTTCGACGACAAGCTCACGATCGCGCACGTCGGCGACTCGCGACTCTACCGCCTGCGCCAGGGCAGGCTCGAGCAGGTCACCCGCGACCACTCGCTGCTGCAGGAACTCGTCGCGCGCGGTTTCTATACCCCCGAGGAGGCCCAGCGCGCAGCCGCGAAGAACTACGTCACGCGCGCACTGGGCGTCGAACCGACCGTGGACATCGACATCACCGAGACACCGGTCGAGAAGGACGACGTGTACCTGCTGTGTTCGGACGGGTTGTCCGACATGGTCGACGACACGGACATTCAGTTAACGATCAACACCTTTGGTGCTAACCTTGAGACGGTCGCGCGGCAGCTGGTACAGCTGAGCAACGACAATGGTGGCCGGGACAACGTCTCGGTGGTGCTGGTCCGGGTACTCGATGCGTTCCCGGCACAGCGCGGGTTAATAGGCCGGATACTCGGAATGTTCGGCTGAGGGAGCGCAGGATCAAGATGGCCAGGCTGGTATTGCACCTCGACGGGCAGACGCTCGCCGAGTACAACATGAGCAAAGAGCGCTACACGATCGGGCGCCTGCCGGACAACGACATCCGCATCGACAACCCGGCGGTCAGCGGCCACCACGCGCTGGTGATCAACATCCTCAACGACTCGTTCCTCGAGGACTTGAACAGCACCAACGGCACGTACGTCAACGGCAAGATCATCAAGAAGCACGCGCTGCAGCACGGCGACGTGATCACGGTGGGCCACCACGCGCTGCGGTTCGTGGACAGCGAGACCGAGGAAGAACAGGACGAGTTCGAGAAGACGATGGTGATCAGCTCGCGCGACGCGGCCCACCTGGTCGCGGGCGCGCAGAAGGGCGGGGCCGGCTCGGCGGGCAACGGGCATGGCGCAGTCCCGGCGGCCGCCACCACGTCGAGCGCCGCGCCGGCGTTCGCGAACGGCGTGCTGCCGCGCGCCAAGCTGCAGGTGCTCTCTGGCCAGTTCGCCGGACGCGAGCTCGATCTCGTGAAGACGCTGACGACGCTCGGCAGGCCGGGCGTGCAGGTGGCCGCCATCACGCGTCGCGCGGACGGGTTCTACATCGTGCACGTGGAGAGCGGCCGCGAGAACGACTTTCCGCTGGTGAACGGCGCCCCGATCGGCCAGCAGGCCCGCCGCCTGCACGACAACGACGTCGTGCAGCTGGCCGGCGTGAAGATGGGGTTCTTCGAAAGCTAGTGTCCAGTGGATAGTGTCTAGCGGATAGTCGAAACAAAGAGGGCCAGCATTGCTGGCCCTTCTTCTTCCGTCCTAGACACTAGACACTGAACACTAGACACTTCATCCGACTTCCAGCTGCACGCGCTGGCTCACGCCGCACAGCAGGTCCCACGCGATCGCGTTCGCGTAGATCGCGACCTCTTCCACCGGCACTTCACTGCCCCAGAGCACGACCGGGTCGCCGACGGCGACCGCGGGCAGGTCGGTGACGTCGACCGAAATCATGTCCATCGAGACGCGGCCGATCAGGGGCGCGCGGCGCCCGCCCACCTGCACGGGCGCGCCCGAAGCCGTGCCGCGCGGATAACCGTCGCCGTAGCCCGCCGCGACGACGGCCATGCGCGTGTCGCGCGACGCCGTCCAGGCCCCGCCATAGCCGACGGACTCCCCGGCCTTGACGACTTTCACGGCGATCACTTCGGTGCGCAGGGTCATGGCGGGGCGCAGGCCGAGATCGGCGCCCGTGCCGCTCGGGAACGGCGACACGCCGTAGAGCATCAGGCCGGGCCGCACCCAGTCCGCGCGCGCCGTTGGCCAGGCCAGCACGCCCGCGCTATTGGCGATGCTGCGCGCGCCGGGCAGCCCCGTCGTCGCGGCATTGAACGCTTCGAGCTGCAGTCGGGTCATCGGGTCGCGACGGTCGTCGGCGGACGCGAGATGCGTGACGAGCGTCGGATCGGAGTGCACGTGCGGGTTGCGGCGCAGTCGCTCGTACGCCGTTGCGAACTCGTCCAGCCGGAAACCGAGTCGGTTCATCCCCGAGTCGACCTTGATCCAGGCCGTCACCTCGTCGGTCGTCGCGAGCGCGTCGAGCAGGTCGAGCTGATGGAAACTGTGCACCATCAGCTCGAAGCGCTCGTGTGCGGCGATCGCGAGCTGGTCCGGCGTGAACACGCCCTCGAGCAGCAGGATGCGATTGTCCAAACCCGCGGCGCGCAACGCGAGGCCCTCCTCGAGGCGGGCAACCGCGAAACCGTCCGCCTCGGCGAAGGCTTTCGCCGCCGGCACCAGGCCGTGGCCGTAGGCGTTCGCCTTGATCACGGCCATGACGCGGCTGTCGGGAGCCGCCTTGCGCACCTGGCGCAGGTTGTGGCGCAGCGCGGCGGCGTCGACGACGGCGCGGATGAGGTGCGTGCTCTTCACACGTATCGACGGTCAGTAATGCGGGCCGCTGTCGTATCCGTAGTCGCCGTGAGCGAGGTTCTCGAAGCGCGTGTACTTGCCGAGGAACGTCAGGTGCACTTCGCCCGTCGGGCCGTTGCGCTGCTTGGTGACGATGATGTCGGCGATGCCCTTGCGCGGCGTGTCGGGTTCGTACACTTCCTCGCGGTAGATCATCATGATCAAGTCCGCATCCTGTTCGATCGCTCCACTTTCGCGCAGGTCCGACATCACCGGCTTCTTGTCGGTGCGCTGCTCGACGCCACGGTTCAGCTGCGACAGGGCGATCAGCGGCACCTTGAGTTCCTTCGCGAGCGCCTTGAGCGAGCGCGAGATCTCCGAGATTTCCGTCGCGCGGTTCTCCTTGTTGCCCGGCACCTGCATGAGCTGCAGGTAGTCGACGACGATCAGGCCGAGGCCGCCGTGTTTCTCGGTTTCGCGCGCGAGGCGTCGCGCACGCGCGCGGACTTCCGTCGGCGTGAGCGCGCCGCTGTCGTCGATGAACATCGGCGCACCCTTCATCTGGGCGATCGCGCTGTTGATGCGCGCCCAGTCCTCGTCGCCGAACATGCCGGTGCGCATGTGGCTCTGGTCGACGCGACCGAGCGAGGAGATCATGCGGAACGCGAGCTGCTCCCGCGACATCTCCATAGAGAACACGGCGACGGGCCTGTTGAACGCGATCGCCGCGTTCTCGGCGATGTTGAGCGCGAAGGTCGTCTTGCCCATCGAAGGGCGGCCCGCGACGATGATGAGGTCGCCGGGTTGCAGGCCTGCGGTCATCCGGTCGAGTTCGGCGTAGCCCGTGCTCAGGCCGGTGAGCCGGCCCTGTGACGCGTGCAGCATGTCGAGCCGGTCGATCGCGGCCCCGAGCACTTCGCGCACCGGCACGAAGCCGGAGCCGTGGCGTCGTCCCTTCTCGGCGATCTCGAAGATCCGGCGTTCGGCGTCGTCGACGAGTTCGTGCGCCGCGCGACCTTCGGCCTCGTAGCAGCTGCCGGCGATCTCGCCGCTCACGCGGACCAGGTGGCGCAGCAGCGCGCGCTCGCGGACGATGTCCGCGTAGGCTTTGATGTTCTCGGCGGTGGGAGTGTCGCGCGCGAGGCCTGCGAGGTAGGCGAGCCCGCCTGTCTCGTCCTCGAGCCCCTTCCTGGCGAGACGCTCGGCCAGCGTGACCGCGTCGCTCGGCTCACCTTTCTGGGACAGGTCGAGGATGGCCTCGAAGATGAGCTGGTGGTCTCGCCGGTAGAAGTCTTCCGGACGTAAACGGTCCGCAATCGAGTCCCAGGTGCTGTTGTCGAGCAGCAGGCCGCCGAGCACGGCCTGCTCTGCCTCGAGCGAGTGCGGCGGGATGCGCAACGCCGCGGCCTCGTCCGAGAGGACGAGGCGGGGCTTCCGGCGCGACCGGGCGGAGCCCCGATCGCCGCTGCTGTCTTGCTGCTCCATCGAGGACCGATGCTACCCCTTCTGCGGGGCAGGATCAGTCTTCAGCCGTGACCTGGACCGGGAGGTCGATCTCGACGTCGGTGTGGAGGTGCAGCTTGACGTGGTGCTCGCCCACGAGGCGGATCGGACCACCGGGCAGGCGCACTTCACTGCGCTCGATCTCGATGCCGGCCTTGGTCAGCGCCTCGGCGATGTCAGCCGTGCCGATGGAACCGAAGAGCTTGCCCTCGGTGCCCGCCTTGGCGTGCAGTTCGAGCTTGAAACCCTCGAGCTGCCGGGCGCGCGACTGGGCGCTCGTCAGCGAGTCCGCGGCCGCCTTCTCGAGCTCGGCGCGGCGCTCCTCGAACTTCCTGAGGTTGGCGGCGGTGGCGAGCGCGGCCTTGCCCGACGGCAGCAGGAAATTGCGGCCGTAGCCGGGCTTCACCTTGACCTTGTCGCCGATGTTGCCGAGGTTGGCGACCTTCTGCAGCAGGATGACTTCCATCGTTGTGTCCTCGATCGATCCTATCGGTCTGTCTTGATCTGTCTGTTGACGAACTTCCAGCGAATCCTCGATCACCGGCGGCGGCGCGGCTCGTTCAGTGCCGCCCGGCCGCCGTGGCCGCGCGCTGGGAGCGCAACCAGTTGTCCACGAAACCCCAGCCGGCGAGCCCGGCCACCGCCGCGGGCGGCAGGACCACGAGCAGCGCGTACGTGACCCAGAGCCACGCCGTGCTGAGCTTGCCGAGCGCGACCGCACGGTGCATCACGGCCAGGCCGACGATCACGAGCGCGCCCAGGAACAGCCGCCCGATGTCGGCGACGAGCGGCTGGTCCGACAGCAGCGACCAGGCGATCACCACCGCCGCCGCCGCGCCGAGCACGCGCCCGAGCCGCAACTGCCGGAATTCGGCCCCGAAACCTCCCGCGTGTTCCGGCAGCGACTGCCACCAGCGCGCGAGGAACAGCGCGCACATGGCGAGCAGCATGGTCAGCACTGCGACCCAGCCCCAGAGCGTTCTCGCCAGCGTCTCGGCGAGCCCGTCGTCGATCATCTCCGCCGGCAGGCCGTGCTTCTGCATCTCCTGCGCCAGGTCGCGCACGAAAGGCGCCCAGAACTGCTCGGGATCGCCGAAGGCGACGTGCAGCACCACGAGCAGCACCGCTCCGACCAGCGTCGCGACCTGCAGGCACAGCGAGAGCGAGCCCGTGCCCCGGAGCAGCATCGCGAGCGCCAGCGGCGGCCCGAGCACCCAGGTCGAGTACACGAGCCCTACGCCCATCGGCCGGCCGAAAAGCAGCATCGACGCCGCCAGCAACCCGGTCGCGCCCAGCGCCACGCCGAGGCCCGCCCGTGGCCCGCGGACCAGCACGATCAGCGCGGGAACGGCGCCCGGCAGGAAGAACGCGAACCCGACCCCGAGCAGCGGCAGCAAACCGAGGAGGGCCGTCACGACGACGGCGCCGCCCAGGTTGTCGGCGAGCCACTTGGCCAGCGATCGGTTCATGGCTGTGCGTGCGCCGACGGCAGGCCCGCGCCCGGGCGGGGCCGCGCCGGTCACCCACGCGGCAGTCGGCTCAATGCTGGTCGGTGTACGGCAGCAGCGCGAGGAAGCGGGCGCGCTTCACCGCGAGGGCCAGCTGGCGCTGGTAGTTCGAACGCGTGCCGGTGATGCGGCTCGGGACGATCTTGCCCGTCTCAGAGATGTAGCCCTTCAACGTGGCGAGGTCCTTGTAGTCGATCCGCTCGACGCCCTCGGCCGTGAACTTGCAGAACTTACGGCGACGGAAAAAACGTGCCATGTGGTGTCACCCGGTGTGGATTACTTGGTGAAGAGCCCGCGCGGCGTCAGCCGGCGCTGGCTTCCTCGGCGCTGCCGCTGCTCGCCTCGACAGCGCTGCCCTCTTCGCCGCGGGCGCCCTCTTCCTCGGCACGAGCCATCGGCGACGGCTCCGTCACGGCGGCCGGCATGGCGATGACCATGTGGCGGATCACGGCGTCGCTGAAGCGGAAGCCGCCCGTCAGCTCATCGAGCGTGGCCTTGTCGCACTCGACGTTCATCAGGACGTAATGGGCCTTGTGGACCTTGGCGATCGGGTAGGCGAGCTGGCGGCGGCCCCAGTCCTCGAGACGGTGGATCGCGCCGCCGGCCGCGGTGATGATGCCGCGGTAGCGCTCGATCATGGCCGGGACCTGCTCGCTCTGATCCGGGTGGACCAGGAATACGATTTCGTAATGACGCATCGACACAGTCTCCTTGCGGATGGAAGTCGCCCGGCACGTCGGAAAAAACGGCGGTGCGACAAGGAGTTGAACGAAACCGGCAGCCGGGGGCTGCACGGAGCCGCGCATTGTAGCGGAGGAAGGGGACAGGGGATAGGGGTCGGGCGATAGTGCGCAATGCCGCCCCGTGGCGGCGAAGCCGCGCTCTTTCACTATCCCCTATCCCCTGACCCCTATCCCCTTTTTCCTACGGCGCGATGCCCGCCCTTGGTCCAGAGTCCCGGCTTTGCCATCGGACTCAGGAGACCACGCCATGGACAAGGACGCCGAGTTGGCCGCGCAATTCTGGAAGAAGCTCAAGTCGGACCGGACGGTCATGCTCGGGCTGGCCGGGGTGGAGGACGGTCATTCACAGCCGATGACGGCCCAGGTCGAGGACGAGGACGGCACTCGCGGTCCGGTGTGGTTCTTCTCTGCGAAGGACACCGAGTTCGTGCGACAGCTCGGCGCCGGACGCCGTGCCGTCGCGCATTTTGCGGCCAAGGACCACGAGCTGTTTGCGTCGCTGGATGGCGCGCTCGTGCCCTGCAACGACCGGCCGACCATCGAACGCCTGTGGAATCCGTTCGTCGCGGCCTGGTACCCGGGCGGCAAGGACGACCCGAACCTCCAGCTATTGCGCATGACTCCCGAGCGCTTGCAGGTGTGGCTCAACGACAGCGGCGTCCTGGCGACCATGAAGGTGCTGCTGGGCCGCGACCCGAAGAAGGAATACGCGGGGAAAGTGGCCGACGTGAACCTGCCGCCGCGAACGGCGTGAGGAAAGGGGACAGGGATCAGGGGATGGGGGATAGTGACGGAGGCGCCGTTGGCGCCGCGGCGGCACCGCCGCTCCACCATCCCCTATCCCCTGTCTCCTATCCCCTGATTCTCAGTGCCCGGCGCTGGCGCACGGCCTCGAACAATGCGACGCCGGTGGCGACCGAGACGTTCAGGCTCTCGACCGCACCGGCCATCGGGATCGACACGAGTTCGTCACACGCCTCGCGCGTGAGGCGTCGCATGCCCTCGCCTTCCGACCCCATTACGAGCACCGTAGGCCCCGTGAGGTCGACGTCATAGAGCGTGCGTCGCGCCTCGTCGGAGGTGCCGACGAGCCAGAGCCCGCGTTCCTTCAGTTCGCGCAGCGTGCGCGCGAGGTTGACCACGGCGATCAGCGGAACGCTCTCGGTGGCCCCGGCCGCGACCTTGCGCACCACCGGCGTGAGGCCGGCGGCACGGTCGCGCGGCACGAGGACCGCGGCCGCACCCGCCGCGTCGGCGCTGCGCATGCACGCGCCGAGATTGTGCGGATCAGTCACGCCATCGAGCACGAGCAGCAGTGCCGGCGTGTCGCCCAGCGCCTCGAGCGCCTCCTCGAGCTGGGTCTCGGGATCGCCCGCCCGCGGAATGACCTCCGCGACGGCGCCCTGGTGGCGCTCGCCGTCGGCGAGCCGATCGAGTTCGCCGTCGCCGGCTGCCTGCACGACGACGCCGGCCGCCTGCGCAAGCTGGCGCAGCTCCTGCAGCCGGGCTGCGGCCTCGCGCGCCTCGCCCAGCCACAACTGTCGAACGCGGTGTGGATGACGGGTGATCAGCGCGCGTACGGCATGGATGCCGTAGGCCACGTTGGCCGGCGACACGTCGCTGGGGCGCGCCCGTCGGGTCGAGTCGTGGTCGCGATGGGCCGCGCCGGGGCGCGACGGCCGTTCGTGCCGATGGCGGGCCATCAGCGTCGCCTTCGCCCGCCCTGCCGCAGATAGCGACCGGCAGGGCGACGTTCCACCTGCATTTCGCCGGCGAGTTCGAAATCGATGCGCCGCTCGTCGAGCGACACATTCGTGACGCGCACGCGCAGGCGGTCGCCGAGTTTGAAGACCTTGCCCGAGCTGCGCCCGATCATGCGATAGCCCGAACTGTCGCGCCCGAAGTAGTCGGAACCCAGTGCGGAGACGTGCAGCAGGCCGTCGACCTGCAGACCGTCGAGCTGCACGAACAGCCCGAAATCGACCACGCCGGAAACGATGCCGTCGTACTCCTCGCCGACGCGGCCCTGCATGTAGTAGCACTTGAGCCAGGAGACCGCGCTGCGCGTGGCCTCGTCCGCCCGGCGCTCGCGTACCGAGCAGTCCTGCCCCAGCTGCGGGAACGCGCCATGCCACGCGATCAGGTCCTGCGGGTCGCCGCCGCGCAGCACCTGGCGGATGCCGCGATGGACGACGAGGTCGGGATAGCGCCGGATCGGCGACGTGAAATGCGCGTAGTGCTCGAGCGCGAGCCCGAAATGACCGATGTTGCCCGGCTGGTAGACGGCCTGCGGCATCGACCGGATGACTGCCGTCGAAATCAGGCCGGCGTCCGGCCGATCGCCGATCTTCGACAACAGGTCGCGCAGATGCTCGGGCGTGATCTCCTCCGGCGCCGGGAGCCACAGCCCGAATTCACGCATGAACGTGCGCAGCGTCTCGAGCCGGTCGAGCTCGGGCAGGCCGTGCACGCGATAGAGCGTCGGCAAGCGATGACGATCGAGGAAGCGCGCGGCCGCGACGTTGGCCGCGATCATGCACTCCTCGATCAGCCGGTGCGCGTCGTTGCGCGGGTACTCGACGAGCGCGGCGACGCGGCCGTCCTGGTCGAACTTGAGCTTCAGTTCGGGCGTGTCGAGTTCGAGCGCCCCACGCCCGGAACGCGCGCGCGTGAACGACTTGTAGACGCCATGGAGCGCGATCAGGCGTTCGCGCAGATTCTCGAGCCGCTCGCCGTGCCGCGCGGCAGGCTTGGCGAGGAATTCCCCGACCTCCCGGTACGTCAGGCGCGCCGCCGAGCGCATCACGCCTTCGAAAAAACGCGAACGTGTGATCCGGCCGTCCTCGCTGACGCGCAGCTCGCAGCACACGCAGAGACGGTCCTCGTGCGGCTTCAGCGAGCAGAGGCCGTTCGAGAGCGCCTCCGGCAGCATCGGCAGGACGCGGTTCGGGAAATAGACCGAGGTGCCGCGCTCGCGCGCTTCGACGTCGAGCGGACGTCCGGGCTGCACGTAGTGGCCGACGTCGGCGATCGCGACGATCAGGCGCCAGCCGCCGCTGCCCTTGCGCTCGCACCAGACCGCATCGTCGAAGTCGCGCGCGTCCTCGCCGTCGATCGTGACGAGTTCGATTTCGCGCAGGTCTTCGCGTCCCGCGACGGCGTGCTGCGGAATCGACGCGCCGAAGGCTTCCGCCTCGGCGACCGCCTCGCCCGGGAACTCGTAGGGCAGCCCGAACGAGTGGATCGCGATGTCCGTTTCCATGCCCGGCGCACCGTGGTCGCCGAGCACGCGCGAGACGCGACCGACCGGCCCGGAGGTCCGCGACGGTTGCTGGATCAGTTCCACGAGCACGATCTGGCCCGATTCGGCGCCGGCGAGCTGCCCGCTCGGCACCAGCACGCGGTGCGTGACGCGCGGGTTGTCGGGAGTGAGGTAGGCAATGCCGGCCTCGACGTGCAGGCGGCCGACGACTTCCCTGGTGCGCCGTTCGAGCACCTCGACGATGGTGCCCTGGGCCTTGCCGCGGAACCGCGGTCCCTCGATGCGGACCGTGATCCGGTCGCCGTGCAGGACCTCGCGCATCTGGTGCGCCGGCAGGTAGACCTGCGCCGAGCCGTCGTCGGGCAGCAGCCAGCCGTCGCCGTTGCGGTGCGCCTGGACGGTGCCCACCGTAAGCCCGGCGAGCTGTTCGCGCAGGCAGTACTGGCCGCGGCGGTTCAGCATCACCTCGCCGCGCTTGAGCAGCGCCGCGAGCTGGTGTTCGGCCTGCGCGGCTCCAGCGGGGCCGAACGCGGCCGTGACATCCTCGAGCCGCAACGGCCGGCCGGCCTTGCGCAGCACGTTGAGCACGGCCAGGTCGGGGGATACG
>DASSJN010000124.1:0-33180 GCA_035691185.1 Steroidobacteraceae bacterium | reverse complement strand
AACTCGAGGCCGCGACGATCGCGGACACCGAGGCCACCGAACGGGAGCGCCTGCGCTGGATGATCGAGGAGTTCAGATTGTCGCTCTACGCGCAGGAGCTGAAGACCCTGCTGCCCGTGTCGGCTAAGCGGCTCGACGAGCAGCTCCAGCTCGCACGGAGCGAAGCGTGCGGGATCGGGACCAGACCGCAGTCAAGAAAACCTTGACCGGCGCCCCGCCCCCGTCATTTGTCCAGGAACGGCTTGATCAGGTCGAGCGGCAGCGGGAACACGATGGTCGTGCTCTTCTCGCTCGAGAGGTCCGCGAGCGTCTGCAGGTAGCGCAGCTGGAGCGCCTTCGGTTCCCCGCCGAGCTGGCGTGCCGCCTCGACCAGCATCGCAGCCGCCTGGCTCTCGCCTTCCGCGTGGATGATCTTGGCGCGCCTCGTGCGCTCGGCTTCGGCCTGCTTCGCCATGGCGCGGATCATCGACTCGTTGAGGTCGACGTGCTTGATCTCGACGTTGGTGACCTTGATGCCCCAGGCATCGGTGGCCGCGTCGAGGATGCGCTGGATGTCGACGTTGAGCTTGTCGCGCTGCGAGAGCATCGCGTCGAGCTCGTGCTGGCCCAACACCGAGCGCAGCGTCGTCTGTGCGAGCTGGCTGGTGGCCTCGAAGGGACTTGCCACCTGGATGATCGCCTTGTCCGGCTCGACGATGCGGAAGTAAATGACGGCGTTGACCTTGACCGAGACGTTGTCGCGGGAGATCACGTCCTGGGTCGGCACGTCGAGCACGATCACGCGCAGGTCGACCTTGACCATGCGCTGGATCAGCGGGATCAGGATGATCAGGCCCGGGCCCTTGACGCCCGTGTAGCGGCCGAACGTGAACACCACGCCGCGCTCGTACTCGTTCAGGATCTTGAAGATCTGCGTGGCGAGCACCACCGCGATCACGATGACGATGGCCAAGGTCGGTATGCTGAACATCGCTGGTGACTCCTCGTTCGATTCCCCGTTCAATCCCCGGCCGGCTCGACCTGCAGCGTGAGCCCGTCGACACGCACGATGCGCAGCCGCTGGCCCGCCTGTACCGGCGTGTGCGTCACGGCATTCCAGAGCTCGCCGTGTACACGCACGAGGCCCCGCCGGTCGAACGCCTCGACGGCCTCGGCGTGCTCGCGCAACATTCCTTCGTGGCCGCTCACGACGGGTCGGCGCCGCGCGCGCACGGCGAAGGAGACGATCGCGAGCAGCAGCAGGCTGCCGGCAAACCCCATCGTCGCGATCAGCTGCCAGGCGATGCTGAAGCCGGGGACGTCGCTGTCGAGGAGGATGACCGAGCCGATCACGAACGCGACGATCCCGCCGAGGCCGAGCGTGCCGAAGGAGGGCACGAACGATTCGGCGACGATCAGCAGCACGCCCAGCGCGATCAGCGCGAGGCCGGCGTAGTTGACGGACAGCACCTGGAACGCGAACAGCGCGAGCAGCAGGCTGATGGCGCCGACGACGCCCGGCAGCACGCTGCCGGGGTTGTAGCCCTCGAGCAGCAGGCCGTAGATGCCGATCAGCATCAGCAGGTAGGCCACGTTCGGGTTCGTGATCAGCTGCAGCAGCTCGGTGCGCCAGTCGGTCTGCACCTCGCGCAGCACGATGCCCGCCGTCTGCAGCGTCACTTCGCGTGACTGCAGCTTGACCACGCGACCGTCGATGGCACGGAGCAGTTCGGGCAGGTCGCTCGCGACGAAGTCGATCACGTTCTCGGTGAGCGCTTCCTGGGCCGGCAGGCTTGCCCCCTCGCGGACCGCACGCTCGGCCCAGTCGGCGTTACGGCCGCGGAGTTCCGCGAGCCCGCGAATGTAGGCGACCGAGTCGTTGACTGCCTTGCGCTCCATCGCCGACCCCGGCAGCGGCGCGGAGGACTCGTCCTCCCCGTCGGCCTTGTCGCGATCGCCCTTGTCCTTGCCCTCGCGCCGCGATGGCGCGGGCGTCGGCTCGTCGCCCGAAGGCGCGCCTCCGATCTGCACCGGGGTGGCTGCACCGAGATTGGTGGCCGGCGCCATGGCCGCGACGTGACTGGCGTACATGAGGTAAGTGCCGGCGCTCGCCGCCCGCGCCCCGCTCGGTGCGACGAATGCGATCACGGGGACGTCGGCGCCGAGGATCGCCTGGATCATGTCGCGCATCGCGGTCTCGAGCCCGCCGGGCGTGTCGATGCGCAGCACGACCAGATGGGCCCCCGATTCCTGCGCCGCCGCGAGCTGTCGCACGAAGAAATCGCTCGTGGCCGGCCCGATGGCCCCCGTGACGGGTATCAGGACGCCCTCGGCCTGCGCCCCGGGCTCGGCTCGCGGAGAAGCAAGCGACAGCAGACCCGCGACCAGAGCCAGCAGAGCGATCGCCGCGCGCGGGAACGCTGCCTTGCGTCGTGCAGATCCAGTCATGAGGACACTATACCGCAGCCGTGCGAGGTCGCCGGCTCTGCGCGCTGCGTTGGCCTATAATTTCAGCAAGCGCGGGAGTGTCGATTCATGGCTGAGCGTTCGTACCGGGGGGCGTGGCTTGCGGCAGGCCGCGTGCTGCTGCTGCTGCTCGTGGGTGTAAAGGGGGGCGCCTTCGCACAGCCGGCGACCGACCCGGCGACCAAGGCCGCCGCGCCTGTTCGTGCGTCGCTGCAAGTGCAGCAGCTGCGGCCCGGCCTCAACGTCGTCCTCGGAGCAGGCGGCAACGTCGTCGTCTGGTCCGGGCCTGAGGGCGTCGTGCTGCTCGACAGTGGGCTCGCCAGCCGGGCCGCGGAGCTGTTCGAAACCGTGGCACGCATTGCGCCCGGTGACCTGCGGTTCGTCATCAATACCCATGGCCACGTCGACCACAGCGGTGGCAACGCGGCCGCCGCACAGCGGGGCGCCGTGCTGATCGGGCACGAAAGCTTGCGCGATTGGGCGGGCCGCGACGCAGCGGTGCCCGCGGAGGAAACCGAGACGGGTGAGATGCTCGCGGGCGCCCGGCCGATCGTCACGACGACCGACACGCTGGCGCTGCACCTGAACGGCGACCGTCTCGACGTGCTGCACGTCGCCGACGCGCACACCGCGTCCGACCTCGTGGCGCGCTGGCAGCAAGCCGACGTGATCGCGCTCGGCGATCTTTACTGGAATGGCCAGTACCCTCATGTCGATGCCGAAGCCGGCGGCTCGCTCGCCGGCATCGTGGCGGCGGTGGAAGCGGCGCTCGCACGCTCGAACGCGCGCACGCTGTTCGTGCCGGGGCATGGGCCCGTGTCGAACCGTGCCGAGCTCGCGGTGTATCGCGACATGCTCGTCACCGTGGGACGCAAGGTACGGGAGGCGGTGGAGCAGGGCGAAGGGCTCGAGCAGGTGCTGGCGACGCACCCGACTGCGGAGTTCGACGCCAGGTACGCGCGCCCCGGCGCGCTCGTCTCGCCCGAGCAGTTCGTCCGCAACGTGTACGCCGACTTCACCCGAAAATAGGGACACTCCGGATTTCCGACGAAACCCGGAGTGTCCCTATTTATCGCTCTACGCCGACAGGTCGAAGTTGATGCCCTGCGCGAGCGGCAGGTCGGTGCCCCAGTTGACCGTGCAGGTCTGCCGCCGCATGTAAGCCTTCCACGAGTCGGAGCCCGATTCGCGTCCGCCGCCCGTGTCCTTCTCGCCGCCGAACGCGCCGCCGATCTCGGCGCCGGAGGTGCCGATGTTCACGTTGGCAATGCCGCAATCCGAGCCCGCGGGCGACAGGAACCGCTCGGCGTGCTGCAGGCGGTCCGTGAAAATCGCCGACGACAGTCCGTGCGCGACCTCGTTCTGCGCCGCAATCGCTTCGTCGAGCGTGCCGAACGGAATGAGATAGAGGATCGGCCCGAAGGTCTCCGTGCGGACGATGTCCCACTCGCCGCGCGCGACGACGATCGCGGGCTCGACGAAAAAGCCGGGCCGGTCGAGCTTCCGGCCGCCGCACAGCAGCCGCCCGCCGTTCTGCACGGCCTGCGCCACGGCCGCACCGAACCGTTCCACCGAGCGGGCGTCGATCAACGGGCCCATCAGCGTGCCCTGTGCGAGGGGGTCGCCGATGCGCACCTGCTCGTACGCCGCGACGAGCCGGCGCTCGAGTTCTGCCATCCGCGCCTCGTGCACGAACACACGGCGCGTCGTCGTGCAGCGCTGGCCGGCCGTGCCGACCGCACCGAACACCACTGCCGGGACGACGAGGTCGAGGTTGGCGTACTCGTCGACGATGATCGCGTTGTTGCCGCCGAGCTCGAGCAGGCACTTGCCGAGGCGCCTGGCGACGCGCTGCGCGACGTCGCGGCCGACGGCAGTCGAGCCCGTGAACGAAACGAGGTCGACACGACGGTCCTCGACGAACCTGATCGCCAGTTCCGTGCCGTCGTCGACGAAGAGCTCGAAGATCGGCGGGTAGCCGTGACGCTCGAGTACGCGGTTGCAGACGTGCTGCACGGCAACCGCACAGAGCGCCGTCTTCGGCGAGGGCTTCCACACGGTCACGTTGCCGCAGATCGCCGCGAGGAACGCGTTCCAGGACCACACGGCGACCGGGAAGTTGAACGCACTGATGACGCCGACGACGCCCAGCGGGTGCCATTGCTCGAACATGCGGTGGTTCGGGCGCTCGGAGTGCATCTGCAAGCCGTAGAGCATGCGCGACTGGCCGACCGCGAAGTCGGCGATGTCGATCATCTCCTGCACCTCGCCGTCGCCCTCGGCCTTGATCTTGCCCATCTCGAGCGAAATCAGGCTGCCGAGCGCGGACTTGTGCCTGCGCAGTTCCTCGCCCACGAGGCGCACGGCCTCGCCGCGCTTCGGTGCCGGCACGGCGCGCCAGGCCTTCGACGCGGCCACGGCCGAGGCCATGACTTTCTCGTACTGCGCCGGCGTCGTCGCCCGCACGCGGGCGATCACCTCGCCGCTCGTCGGATTCACCGACTCGATGACGCGGGCGTCGTCATCGCTGAGCCACCCGCCGTCGCCGCACCAGGTGCCCGCGTTGGTCTTCTCCAGCCCGAGGCTCTGCAGCAAGGCGTCGATCATCGGGCACCTCCCGCCACCCGCTGCTGGCCCGTCGTGCCGGCCACGACCATCCGCGCGGAGACTTCCTTGCCGCCGCCGTCGGCATAGTGCCGGCCGAAGCGGTTGGCGAGCACGTCGACCAGGCTGAAGTCCTCCTGGCGCACGAAGCCGTGGTACTTGCCGTCGTGCTGCATGACGAGGTCCACGACCGCGCAGATGCCGGCGGCCGTCGTCACCTGGATCGCCGACCAGAGCCGGCCCGCGATCACCTGCGGGTAGATCTTGCTGACGTAATTCTCCTCGCGCAGCTCGCCGTGCTGGCGGCCGGCCACGGCCACGTAGACGATCACGACGTCCTGCAGCGTCTGCGGCACCGCGTTCTCGAGCACGCGCTTGAGCGTGCCGCGGTCGAAGTTGAGCTTGAGGTCGTTCATGAGCAGGCGCATCTGCGCGCAGTGACCCGGGTAGCGGATCGTCTTGTAGTCCATCGTCTGGGCCTTGGTGCCGTAGGTGTCAGCCAGCGAGCCCAGGCCGCCCGAGGTGTTGAACGCCTCGTAGATCATGCCGTCGATCTCGATCTCCTCGAGTCCTTCGAGCGGCGCGACCTCGACCGGGCGGCCGTCGACGATGGCCTCGCAGGGATTGCCGTACTCGTTGATCAGGCCGTCGGTGGACCACGTCAGCGAGTACTTGAGCGCGTTGTTCGGGTGCTGCGGCAGCGCGCCCACGCGCAGCTTGACGCTGCGCACCTCGTCGAAATGCTGGATCAACGCGTTGGCCGCAATGCTGATGAAACCGGGCGCGAGCCCGCACTGCGGCACGAATGCGCGGCGGGAACCCGCGGCCAGGCCGCGCACCGCGCGCGTGACGGCAACGTCCTCGGTCAGGTCGAAGTAGTGCGCGTCCACCTTGCGCGCGATCTCGGCCACCTTGACGTTGCAGTAGAACGGCAGGCTCGAAATGATCGCGTCGGCCGGGTGCCGACCCAGGTGCGCCTCGAGGGCCGCCGGATCCGCCGCGTCGAGCTCGTGGGCGTGGAGGTTGGGCAGGCCGTGGGCGGCCACGACGGCGTTGGCCGCGTTGCCGTTCACGTCCGCGACGTGCACGTCGTAGTCGCGGCATTCCGCGAGAAAGCCCGAGATGAGGGCGCCGATCTTGCCGGCGCCGAGGATCAATACCTTCTGCATCGTCACTCCTGGTGCATCCGCGCCGGCGGCAATCGAGGTGGCGGCCGGCGCGAACGGAATCTGAGGGGCGCGATTCTGACGAAACGCAGCGTCCGCGCCCACCCCCTGTTTCTTTTGCATTGCAAAGTTTTGCCGTAGGATCGCGGAATCCAGAGGTTCCCATGAGCGCCGTTCTGCAGACCCCCGACTGGTCGCCCTCGAGCTGGACGTCCCGGCCGGCACAGCAGCAGCCGACCTATCGCGACTCGGCGGGGCTTGCTCGCGCCGTCGACGCGCTCGGCCGGTTGCCGCCGATCGTCGTGTCGTGGGAGGTCGAGGCGCTCAAGCGACAGATCGCCGATGCCCAGCGCGGCGAGCGGTTCCTGCTGCAGGGCGGGGACTGTGCGGAAACTTTCGCCGACTGCGAGTCCGACCAGATCGCCCGCAAGCTCAAGATCCTGCTCCAGATGAGCCTCGTGCTCCTGCACGGCCTCAAGATGCCCGTGATCCGCGTCGGACGGTTCGCAGGCCAGTACGCCAAGCCACGCTCGGCCGACACGGAGACCCGTGACGGGTTGACGTTGCCGAGCTACCGCGGCGACCTCGTCAACCGTCAGGGTTTCACGGCGGCCGAGCGCGAACCGGACCCCGAACTGCTGCTGCGTGGTTACGAGCGCGCAGCGCTCACGCTGAACTTCGTGCGGGCGCTGATCGACGGCGGCTTCGCCGACCTGCATCACCCGGAGTACTGGAACCTCGGTTTCGTCGAGCACTCGCCGTGGAAGGACAAGTTCGAGCGGATTGCCGCCTCGATCGCCGATTCGCTCGACTTCTTCGAGGCCATGAGCGGCAGTCGAGTGCACGAAGCGAGTCGCGCCCCGTTCTACGCGAGCCACGAGGCGCTGCACCTGCTCTACGAACAGGCGCAGACGCGGTACATCCGCCGGCAGCAGCGCTGGTACAACCTGTCGACGCATCTGCCCTGGATCGGCATGCGCACGGCCGAGCTCGGCGGCGCGCACGTCGAGTACTGCCGCGGCATCGCGAACCCGGTCGGCGTCAAGGTGGGGGCGGCGATGGACGCAGCCTGGGTGCAGGGCCTCTGCCACACGTTGAACCCGAACCAGGAGCCGGGGCGGCTCGTGCTGATCCACCGCATGGGGGCCAGGAAGATCGAGCAGGCGCTGCCGCCGTTGATCGAGTCCGTGCGTGCCACGGGCGTGCCCGTGCTCTGGATCTGCGACCCGATGCACGGCAACACGGAGACGACGAAATCCGGGCTCAAGACGCGCCGGTTCGAGAACATCGTGAGCGAACTCGAGGTCGCGTTCCGCGTCCACCGCGAGATGGGCAGTTACCTGGGCGGCGTGCACTTCGAACTGACGGGCGAGGACGTCACCGAGTGCACCGGTGGCGCCCGCGGGCTCGTCGACGCAGACCTCGCCAAGGATTACCGCTCGCAGGTCGACCCGCGGCTCAATTACGAGCAGGCCCTGGAACTCGCGATGCGGATCGCATCGACGGCGCGCGAAAAATAGGGACACTCCGAGTTTCCGCGGAAATTCGGAGTGTCCCTATTTTCTGCGCAGCACGGCCTCCGCTTCCGCCAGCGGCACCTCGCGCCACTGGCCCGGCGCGAGATCCTGCAACGTCCAGGGCCCGACGGCCCACCGGATCAGTCGCAACGTCGGCAGGCCCACTGCAGCCGTCATGCGCCGCACCTGCCGGTTGCGACCCTCGCGGAGCTCGACTTCGAGCCAGGACGTCGGGATGGCCTTGCGAATACGGATCGGAGGATCGCGGGGCCACAACCCCTCCGGCTCCGGGATGAGCCGGGCAGGGGCCGGCCGGGTGGGCCCGTCGTTCAAGACGACGCCACGCCGTAATCGCTCGAGGGCCTCCTCTCCGGCAATGCCTTCGACCTGCACACGGTAAAGCTTCCGCAACGGGGAGCCCGGCTGGCTGATCCGCGCTTGCCAGGGCCCGAAATCGGTCAGCAGCATCAGGCCCTCGCTGTCGTAGTCGAGCCTGCCCGCAGGGTAGACGCCGGCCAGCGGTACGAAATCGCGCAGGCACGATCGGCCGTCCGGCGCCGTGAACTGCGGCAGCACCGCGAAGGGCTTGTTGAACAGGACCAATCGCATGGATTTGACGCCGCGGTGACCCGCGATCAGCACATTCGCCACTTGTCGGGGCGGGGGCTCAAGTCTATCCTTCTTTGTGCGGTGCAAAACGCGCCGGGCAGGCGCATGCGCGTGCCGATACGAAGTTTCGCGGGGGACGTGGGACCCGGAGGTTGGACGATGGTCGTAGGGCCGCCGTCCGCGACTTCGGGCAGGATGCGCGCCCGCCGGGGCCGGCAGGCCGCGGTGTGATGCGGGCATCGACGTCCCGCTCGACGACCGCTTACGCAACAGAGGACGACCACATGACGAACCAGGCGGCTGAACAACTACGCAAGGCATGGCAGACCGATCCGCGCTGGGCCGGCATCAAGCGCCCGTACTCGGCGGAAGACGTCGTCCGCCTGCGCGGCAGCGTCCAGGTCGAACACACGCTGGCGCGAATCGGCGCCGAGAAACTCTGGAAGCTCGTCAACACCGAACCGTACGTGAACTGCCTCGGCGCGCTCACGGGCGGCCAGGCCATGCAGCAGGTCAAGGCCGGCATCAAGGCCATCTACCTGTCGGGCTGGCAGGTGGCCGCCGACAACAACAGCTACATGTCGATGTACCCGGACCAGTCGCTGTATCCGGTCGACTCGGTGCCGAAGGTCGTCGAGCGCATCAACGCGTCGTTCCAGCGTGCGGACCAGATCCAGCACTCCAAGGGCATCGAGCCGGGCGACAAGGGATACGTCGATTTCTTCGCGCCGATCGTCGCGGACGCGGAGGCGGGCTTCGGCGGCGTGCTGAACGCGTTCGAGCTCATGAAGGCGATGATCCGCGCCGGCGCCGCGGGCGTGCACTTCGAGGACCAGCTCGCGTCCGTGAAGAAGTGTGGCCACATGGGGGGCAAAGTGCTCGTGCCGACGCAGGAAGCGGTACAGAAGCTCGTCGCCGCCCGTTTTGCCGCGGACGTGATGGGCGTGCCGACCATCGTGCTCGCACGCACCGACGCCGAGGCGGCCGACCTGCTCACGAGTGACGTCGACCCGAACGACAAGCCGTTCTGCACCGGCGAACGCACGCCGGAAGGCTTTTATCGCACGAAGCCGGGCGTCGAGCAGTCGATCTCCCGCGGCCTGGCCTATGCGCCGTACGCGGACATGGTGTGGTGCGAGACCGGCAAACCGGACCTCGGGTTCGCGAAGAAGTTCGCGGAGGCCATCCGCAAGCAGTTCCCGGGCAAGCTGCTGGCTTACAACTGCTCGCCGTCGTTCAACTGGAAGAAGAATCTCGACGACGCCACGATCGCCAGGTTCCAGCGCGAGCTCGGCGCGATGGGCTACAAGTACCAGTTCATCACGCTGGCCGGCATCCACAACATGTGGTTCAACATGTTCGACCTGGCACAGGAATACGTGAAGAGCGGCATGACCGCCTACGTCGAAAAGGTGCAGGAGCCGGAGTTCGCCGCGCGCGATCGCGGCTACACCTTCGTCTCGCACCAGCAGGAAGTCGGCACGGGTTACTTCGACGAAGTCACGCAGGTGATCCAGGGCGGCCATTCGTCGACGACCGCCATGCACGGCTCGACCGAGGAAGAGCAGTTCCAGACGGCCCACGCCTGATCCGTGAGACGGCAACACCTCTCCCGTTTGCGGGAGAGGTCGTCGCGCAGCGGCGGGTGAGGGCTGCGGGTGACGGCAACACCTCTCCCGTCCGCGGGAGAGGTCGGCGCGCAGCGACGGGTGAGGGCTGCGGGTGACGGCAACACCTCTCCCGTTCGCGGGAGAGGTCGTCGCGCAGCGACGGGTGAGGGCTGCGGGGTGAGGGCGGGCTGCTATCCTCTCTCGCCGATGAAATCCCCCGTCTACGACCCCGACTGCACGCTCTGTCCGCGGCTCGCTGCGTTCCTCGACGAGGGCAAGCGCATACACCCGGATTACTTCTGCGCACCCGTGCCGTCGTTCGGCGACCCGGATGCGCGCCTGCTGCTGGTGGGCCTCGCGCCGGGCTTCCACGGCGCCAACGCGACCGGGCGGCCGTTCACGGGCGATTACGCCGGCATCCTCCTGTACGAGACGCTGTACGAGTTCGGGCTCTCGACGGCGCCCGTCTCGGTGTCGGCCGACGACGGCCTGCGGCTGATCGGTTGCCGCATCAGCAATTCGGTCAAGTGCGTGCCGCCGCAGAACAAGCCGCTGCCGGTGGAGATCGCGAACTGCAACCGATATCTTGCCGCGGAGCTCGCACGCGTCGCCGATGGCACGGTGCTGCTCGCGCTCGGCGCGATCGCACACAACGCTGCGTTGCGCGCACTCGGCTTGAAGGCGGGCCCGTACCCGTTCGCGCACGGGGCGGAGCACGCGCTGCCGCGTGGGTTGCGGCTCGTCGATTCGTATCATTGCAGCCGCTACAACACGAACACGCGGCGGCTCACCGTGGAGATGTTCCGCGAGGTCGTCGGTCGTGCTGCCTCGCTCGCCGGCATCCGGCGGCGGGTACGCGGCGGCGCGTGACACCATGGCCGGCGAGCACACCGTCGTCGCCGGGTTCGACCTGCAGTCGTTCCTCAAGTCGCTGCCGGCCAAGCCCGGCGTGTACCGGATGCTCGACAAGCAGGGCGGCATCCTCTACGTCGGCAAGGCGCGTCATCTCAGGAATCGGGTCTCGAGCTACTTCCACGGCCGCGCCCACGCCGACCGGACATCGGCGATGCTCGCCCAGGTGGCGAGCGTGGAAGTGAGCGTCACGGCGTCGGAGACCGAGGCGCTGCTGCTCGAATACAACCTGATCAAGCAGCACAAGCCGCGCTACAACGTCCTGCTCAAGGACGACAAGAGCTTCCCGTTCATCCACGTGTCGAGCCACGAGTATCCGCGCATCGCGTTCTACCGCGGCACGAGGAAACTGCCGGGCCGGTTCTTCGGTCCGTACCCGAGCACGGTGGCGACGCGCGAGACGCTCCTGCTGCTGCAGAAGCTGTTCCGGCTGCGCCCGTGCGAGGACACGTTCTTCGCGAATCGCTCGCGGCCCTGCCTGCAGTACCAGATCCACCGCTGCACCGGCCCCTGCGTTCGGCTGGTCACGCCCGAGGCCTACGCGCAGGACGTGGCGGACGCGATCAAGGTGCTCGACGGACGCAACAGCGAAGTGATCGAGGACCTCGGGCGTCGCATGGAGGAGGCGTCGGCCAGGCTCGCGTTCGAGCAGGCGGCGCGCCTGCGCGACCAGATCCAGATGCTCAAGCAGATCCAGGCCACGCAGGTGATGACGCGCATGGCCGGCCACGACATCGACGCCGTCGGCATCGCCTGCGAGGGCGGCGAGACCTGCGTGTCCGTGGTGTTCGTGCGCGGCGGTCGCAACCTCGGCAGCTCGAACTACTTCCCGAAGGGCGGGCTCGGCGGCGAGGCCGAGATGCTCGCCGGCTTCCTGAGCCAGTATTACTTCAGCCGCGAGGCCCCGGCGGAGATTCTGCTGTCTCGTTCGATCGAGGGCCCCGAGGCGCTCGAAGAGGCGCTCGCGGCGAAGGCCGGGCACGGCGTCGACATCCGCACGAACGTGCGCGGCACGCGGGCACGCTGGCTCGAGATGGCGCGCAACAATGCGCAACTCGGACTGCGCATGCGCGCCTCGACTCGCGCCACCATCGCGGACCAGCTCGACGCGGTCGGCCGCGAGCTCAGTCTCGGCAAGGCGCCGCAGCGCATCGAGTGCTTCGACGTCAGCCACTCGATGGGCGAATCGGCGGTCGCGTCCTGCGTCGTCTTCGGGCCGGAGGGTCCGCTCAAGAGCGACTACCGGCGCTTCAATCTGCGCGACGTGACGGCGGGCGACGACTACGCGGGCATCGAGCAGGCGGTCCAGCGCCGCTTCGCGCGCGTGCTCAAGGGCGAGGCGCCGATGCCCGACCTGCTCATGATCGACGGCGGTCCCGGACAGCTCAACGCCGCCACGGCCGCGCTCGCGCGCCTGGGCGTCGCCGACCTCGCGGTGATCAGCGTCGCGAAAGGCGCAGACCGCAGGGTGGGGCAGGAACGGCTTTTCTTTCCCGGTCAGGACACGCCGCTTATACTTTCGGAGGATTCGCCGGCGTTGCGATTGATCCAGCGCGTGCGCGACGAGGCGCATCGTTTCGCGATCACCGGACATCGGCAGGCGCGGGACCGCAGTCGCCGGGAATCCTGGCTCGAGGAAATCCCGGGACTGGGGCCGAAGCGGCGCCGGGAACTGCTCAGGGCGTTCGGCGGATTGCAGGGAATCCGCCAGGCGTCGGTCGAGGATCTCGCCAAGGTGCACGGGATCAGTCGTCAGCTCGCGGAAGACATCTACGAACGCATGAATCCAGGGCCCTGAGCCGACGTGAAAATCGAGCAGCTTCCCAACGTCCTCACGATCGGACGCATCGTCGCGGTGCCGGTGTTCGTCGGACTTTTCTACTGGACCTCCAACCCCTGGGCAGATCCGCTGGCGGCGCTCGTCTTCATCCTCGCGGCCGTGACCGACTGGATCGACGGTTACCTCGCGCGCAAGCTCGGCGTGACGACGCCGCTCGGCGCGTTCCTGGATCCGGTCGCCGACAAGCTCATGGTCGCGACCGCGCTGGTCATGCTGGTGGCCCACGACAACAACCCGCTGATCGTCGTCTCGGCGATGATCATCGTCGGGCGCGAAATCACGGTGTCCGCGCTGCGTGAGTGGATGTCGCACCTGGGCGCCCGCGCCAAGGTCGCCGTCTCGTCCCTCGGCAAGTGGAAGACCATCCTGCAGATGGTGGGCCTGAGCCTGATGGTCTATCGCAACGACCTGTTCGGCCTGCCCATCTACGCGATCGGGGTCGTGCTGATCGTCGTGGCGGCGGCGCTGACTTTGTGGTCCATGGTCTCCTATCTGCGAGCGGCCTGGCCCGAACTGCGGGACATGCCGGCGGGGGGTAGGAGTTGACAGGCCGACGGCCGACCACCAAAATCCGCGTTCCACGAGAGAGCCTCTCGTGGGGCCCAAGAAAGCGGGAATAGCTCAGTTGGTAGAGCACGACCTTGCCAAGGTCGGGGTCGCGAGTTCGAGTCTCGTTTCCCGCTCCAGTTTCTCGCGTGACCCCGGGCCTTCCCGGGGTTATGTCTTTCTGGCGGGTACGAGTGCGCCATCGCGGCTAGGTGGCAGAGTGGTCATGCAGCGGCCTGCAAAGCCGTGTACGCCGGTTCGATTCCGACCCTAGCCTCCACATGATTCTTTTCGCGCTTTTTCCGACACGTTCCATCGCTTGCCGGAGCAAGCGGAATTCCCCTCATAAGCCGACCAGGGAACGGTAGCAGCGCCCGCATGTCGTGCCCGTCGTTGGCGAGCTCGCACGAGCGACATCGGGACCAGCACCTCTCAGCCGTCGAGGGCCTGGGCGCGCGCAAAGGCGGGGCGGCTGACGATCCGCTGCACGTATTGCTCGACGACCGGGGATTTCGGCATCAGCGGACTCTGCAGGAACATCGCGAACGTCGTGCCGTACAGGATGTCCGCCGCGCTGAACTGCTCGCCGAGGAGGTACGCTCCCTGCGACAGCTGCTCGATCACCGCGGCCATCGCCTCGTCCGCGGGCACCCATCCGGCGGTGCCGCGGGGCACGTCGGTGTTCATGAACTTGGAGACGAACGCGGGCTCGAGCACACCCGTGTAGTAGCAGAGCCAGGAAAGATACGCGCCGCGCCCCGTTTCTCCCACCAGCGGTCCGAGTCGCTTCTGCGGAAACCTGTCGGTCAGGTACAGCGCGATGGCGGGGGATTCGAACACCACGACTCCGGCGTCCACGATCGCGGGCGTCTTGCCGTGCGGATGCGGATTCGCGGGATCCACGGCACCGGTGCCGTCCGAATGGCGGATCGTCACTCGCCTGATCTGGTACGGCGCGCCGAGTTCCTCCAGCAGGAAGATGAAGCGCGTCGAGCGGCTCTTCGGGCAATGAAACAGCGTAATCATGGTCGTCCCCGGCGCGTGGTGCAGGCCGCGGATTGTCACATGAAACCGTCGTCGACCTCGGGGCCGTCGAGCCGCGCCGGTGCACGGAAATATCGATGTCCGAATCCGGCGAGTCCGCGTCCATGGGTGGTGCTAGGCTGCGCCCATGACCACCAGGATGCCAGATCCGTTCGTCTGCGAGCAGGCGCGCCTGAGCCGCGATCCGCGCTTCGACGGACTGTTCTTCACCGCGGTGACGAGCACGCGCATCTACTGCCGGCCTGTGTGTCCTGCGCCGGCACCCAAGCCGCGCAACGTCGCCTATTTCCCGAGCGCGGCAGCCGCGGAAGCAGCGGGCTTCCGTCCGTGCCTGCGCTGCCGGCCGGAACTGTCACCCGACGACGGTGCCTGGCGCCGTGGCGACGACGCGATGGCGCGCGCGCTGGCGCTGATCGACGCGGGCCTGCTCGCGGAGCAGCCGCTGGCCGCACTCGCAGAGCGAGTGCACCTGGGCGAGCGCCAGCTGCGGCGGCTGTTCGTCGAACGCCTCGGCGCCCCGCCGAGCGGCGTGCATGCGACCCGGCGGCTGCTGTTCGCCAAGCAACTGCTGACCGAGACGGCGCTGCCGATCACTGAGGTCGCACTGGCCGCGGGCTTCGGCAGCCAGCGCCGCTTCAACGCGACGTTCCGCGGGGCCTATCGCATGGCGCCGCGGGACCTGCGCAAGCGCGAGCCGCTTTGCGGCGACGAGGCGCTCGCGCTGCGGCTCGGTTTCCGTCCGCCATACGACTTCGCTGCGATGCTCGACTTCCTGCGCACGCGCGCGCTGCCGGGCGTGGAGCGGGTCGAGCCGGGAGCGTACGCGCGCGTGATCGCGCCGTTGGGCGAGGGCAAGGCGCCGGGCTGGCTGCGGGTGTCGCGCTGGCCCGGCGAGGAGCATGCGCTGAAGCTCGAGGTGCATGGCGCGCCGCCCGCGCGGCTGCTGGGGATCGTGGGCCGCGTGCGTCGCATGTTCGACCTCGACGCCGAGCCGCAGACGATCGCCACCGCGCTGTCGCGGCATCCGCGCCTCCGCGCGCTGCTGCGCCGCCGTCCCGGCCTGCGCGTGCCGAGCGGCTGGGACGGCTTCGAAATCGCAGTGCGCGCGATCATCGGCCAGCAGGTGAGCGTGGCCGCGGCGCGCACGATGGCGTCGCGCATCGCGCAGCGCTTCGGCCGCCCACTGGCGCTGCCCGGCGCGGAAGGGCTCACACACATGTTCCCCGATGCGCAGACGATGGCCGACGCAGACCTCGCGGGACTCGGGCTGACCCGAGCGCGCGCGCAGACGCTGCGCACGGTGGCGCGCGCGGTGCTGGACGGCGCGGTCGACTTCCGCCGCGAATCCACTCTCGACGAATTCGTCGCGCGCTGGACCGCGCTGCCCGGTATCGGTCCGTGGACC
Source organism: Steroidobacteraceae bacterium (assembly GCA_035691185.1). Lineage (GTDB taxonomy): Bacteria > Pseudomonadota > Gammaproteobacteria > Steroidobacterales > Steroidobacteraceae > RPQJ01. Next base: position 17,482 of record DASSJN010000124.1, on the reverse strand, counting down.
GCGCAGTACATCGCGTTGCGCGCGCTCGGCCATCCCGATGCCTTCCCCGCCGAGGACCTCGTGCTGCAGCGTGCGCTGTCGGGCGACGGCTCGCGGCTCTCCGCCCGCGCCTTGCACGCGCAGGCCGAGGCGTGGCGGCCGTGGCGCGCGTATTCGGTGATCCAGCTGTGGCGTGACGCCTCGCAGCCGGGTCCGGTCGCGAGGCGCGCCGCATGATGCGCTTCGTCCACCACGACAGTCCGGTGGGGCCGCTGCTGCTCGCCGCGGACGACACGGCCTTGCGCGTGATCGAGTTTCCGTCGCCGCGCCACGCAGTTCCGCGCGACGCGACATGGAGTGCGGGCGACAACGCGATCCTGAACCAGGCGCGCGCGCAGCTCGACGGTTATTTCGCCGGCCGGCGCCGCAGCTTCGACCTGCCGCTCGGGCCGCGGGGTACCTGCTTCCAATGCACGGTCTGGCGCGCGTTGGCGGACATTCCCTACGGCGCGACGATCAGCTACGCGAAGCTGGCCGTGCGCGTGGGCAGGGCCACTGCGGTGCGCGCGGTTGGCGCGGCCAACGGACGCAATCCGCTACCGATCGTGCTGCCCTGCCACCGCGTGATCGGCGCCGACGGGAGCCTCACGGGTTTCGGCGGTGGCCTGCCGACCAAGCGCTTCCTGCTGGAACTGGAAGGCGCGCTGCCGCCAGCGGAAGACCTGTTCGGCCCGGGGCCGGAAGTGGTGTGCGGGGATGCGAGTGACGGGAACGCCATCACTGGTCGTCGTCGACGATCGTGATCGTGACGTCGCCCGTGGGTCCGATGGCTGCCGAACGCGAAGACAATCGCAGTGAGAAGAATTCCTCGCCTTCCGCCAGCGCATCGTTGATCAGCGGCACGTAGACGGCACGGGTCGTCTGGCCCGGCAGGAAGCGCGTCGTGCCAGTCGCTGGCTCGTCGAAATCCTCCTGCACGCGCGCGCTGCCGTTCGCCAGGCGCCAGGCGACCTGCGCGGACACCGCGAGATTCCCCTCCCGCCGCAACAGGATGACCGCGGCATGGGTGCCTTCCGAAACGACGATCGATGCGCTGTCGGCGCCGACCTGCGTTCTCTCGCGCGCTGCCACGGGTGCCGGCGGCCGGGCGGGCAGGGCGGGCGCCACCGTTGCGGATCGTACGGGTGGCTCTTCGTCCTGGAGCACCGCCTGCAGGGGCGCCGCGGATGGCGCGGGCGGTTCCTCCGCGCTCGGGCTGGCGAGCGTCGGCGGCGGTGTCGCACCCGGCGCGGCAACCGTGGGAGCGGGCCTCGAGACGGCGGCAGTGCCATCGCCCGGGAGGGTGCCCGCGTCGCGGTCCCTGCCAGTGATTATTGGCCAGAGCGCGACGAGCAATACTGTCGTCGCGACCAGCACTCCGATCCAGGGCCATGGCAAGGGATCCTTCCTCGGCAACCACGGTTCGACGGGCGGCAGCGGCTCGATGGCGAAAGCCGTCAGCAACCGCATGAACTCCTGGACCGTCGCCGGTCGCCCGGCCCGAGCCCACGCGAGCGCGCTCGCCAGCGCCGCGTTCTGCGCGGACGACAACTGCGGCAGCGGCGTCACGGCGAGCGACAGATCGCGTGCCTTGTTCGCGGCAAGGCGACCGAAAGGGTGCCTACCCGAGAGCAGTTCGTAGACCACGGCGGCCAGGCTGAAGACGTCGTCGCGCGGCTCCGCGGCCTCGCCCGCGAGAACCTCCGGGCTGGCGTACGCGCGGGTTGCGGCACGCGGGATGGGGCCGCGATCGGCTGCAACGTCGACCGCCGTCTGTGGCGATCCGGGCGCCGTGCCGAAATCCAGGACCTTGACGGTACCGCCGTCCTCCAGAAACACGTTGCCTGGCTTGAAGTCCCCATGGAGCGCCCCCTGCCGATGCGCGAAGGCAAGCACGTCGGCGCATGCGGTGGCGATCCTCATGGCCTCGGCCATGGCGATCGGCACTGCAGGCAGCTGTCTCAAACGGGCATCGAGCGACGTGCCGAGGAGCAGTTCCATGGTGATGAACCAGATGTCGCCGTCGCAGTCGAGGTCGAACATGCGGACGATGCCGGGGTGCCGCAACGCCTGTGACTGCCGGAACTCGCGCTTCAGACGCGCGTTGGCCGGCCCCGACGCGCGCATCTCCTGCCGCAGGACCTTGATTGCGATTTCCGACGGGTCGCCCGCCTCGCCTGGATCGCGCCGGAGGTCACGGGCGCGGAAGACGACGGACATGCCGCCGCTGCCGACGGCGTCGCCGAGGACGTAGCGGTCACGCAGGACGGAGCCGCGGCGCAACTCGACCTGCTGCGCCGGGCGATCCGGGCGCGCGGGCTGTGCCGCAGGTGGCGTCGGCACCTCGAGTTCGACGGTCGCGTCGAGATCGTCGCCCGGCGTGTCACTCGACGAGCGGTCCAGCATCAGGCACAACGCGTCGAGTTCCTGGTCACTGAGCCGGCCGGCACGATTGTATGCGTGCAACTCCTGCAGCAACTGGTCGAGGGATTCCGCATCCCACATACCGAGGTCCTTGAGTCCCGGAGGTATTGCGTCCGGCATGCCCTGGCCGTCGCGCAGCTCCGCGATCAAGGATTCGACGACGACTCCAGGTTTCTCGGGCAAGGGTGCAGTACCTGTGGACGATGGTCCGAACGAATGATACCCGGGGCGATTGCCGGCAGCGCGCAATGGCATGCTGCTCGCGGACGCCGCGGATCTCGAATTCCCGCTGCGCGGCCTCGTGGCGGGTTAGAGTCGGACCCGTCCCTCCAATCGCCCCCCTGGCCATTTTCATGAGCGAAACGCTCGACGTCCTGAATTCCTCGCTGGCCTCCACGCTGCGTCTCTGGCGCGGCACGCGCGCGACCGATGCCGCACGTCAGCCGGCACGGCTGCTGCAAGTCTACGAATTCGAGGCCTGCCCGTACTGCCGGCTCGTGCGGGAGGCGCTCACCGAACTCGACATCGACGCACTGATCCTCCCCTCGCCGCACGGCGGCAAGCGATTCCGACCGCGCGTGGCCAGGCTCGGCGGTAAACAGCAATTCCCCTACCTCGTCGACCCGAACACGGGCCGGGCGATGTACGAGTCCGACGCCATCATCGCCTACCTGTACGCCGAATACGGCAAGCGCCGGGCGCCTGCACTGTTGCGACCTTTCGACGTGGCAACTGCGACGCTCGCGAGCCTGCCACGATTGACCGCGGGTGCGGTTGCGCGCGCCTCGAAACCCGCCAGGCGGCCGCTCGAACTGTTCAGCTTCGAATCGAGTCCCTATTCGCGACGGGTGCGCGAACTGCTCTGTGAACTGGAACTGCGGTACGTCCTGCGCAACGCCGGCAAGGCGCTTTGGCAGGACCTCGGCCCGCCGTCGCTGCGCGCGGCGCTGTTTCCGAATCTGCCGGTGGCAGGGCGCAATCGCCGTGTCCTGCTCGCCAGAGCGGGACGCGTGCAGTTGCCGTACCTGATCGACCCGAACACGGGCGTCGAGATGTTCGAGTCGACGGCCATTCGCGACTACCTTGCCGCGACGTACGGCGCGCCAGGTCCGGACGAACGCCGCCAGGGACGCCCCGCGGCAGTCAAGCGCGCGTCGCGCTGAAGCGCGCGAGGGCCCGCTCGACCTCGCGCGACGTCCGCCGGCTTGGTGTAGTGCCGGTCGAACCCGGCGCCCGCGCGGTACCGCTTTCAGTGCGCTTCGCTCTGGGCCGCGCGCGGGCGCGCGGCGTGTTGCGCGAGTCCCCTGGCAGCGAGCCACTCGCGGTTGTAGAACCTCGACAGGTACTTGTGTCCGCCGTCGCACAGGATCGTGACGACGGTATGGCCGGGACCCAGTTCGCGCGCGACTCGGACGGCAGCGGCGACGTTCGTACCGCTCGTGCTGCCCAGGAACAGACCTTCCTCGTGCAGCAGCGCATACGTCGTGCGGACGATCTCCGGGTCCTCGACCTGCACCGCGTCGTCGATGGGCGAGCCCTCGAGGTTGGCCGTGACTCGACCGATGCCGATGCCTTCGGTCACCGCGCTCGAGCCGACGGTCCTGAGTTCGCCGTGCTTGATCCAGTGGTGCAGCGCGCTGCCCAGCGGGTCAGCCAGCACGATCCGGACACCGGGCTTCTGCTGCTTCAGGTAGCGCGATACGCCGCCGAGCGTGCCGCCGGTGCCCGTGGCGCACGTGAACGCGTCGATGCGTCCTTCCGTGTCCCGCCAGATCTCGGGCCCCGTCGTCGCGTAGTGGGCGTTGCGGTTCGCGGTGTTGTCAAACTGGTTGCCGACCGCCGCACCGAGTTCCTCGGCGACGCGCGGCGCGAGTTTCTGATAGTGGTTCGGGTCGGAGTAGGGCACGGTCTTGACGATGCGCACTTCCGCCCCGAGCGCGTGCAACAGCGCCGCCTTCTCCGGCGACTGGTTGTCGGGCATCACGATCACGCAGCGATAGCCGCGCGCATTGCAGAGGTGGGCGAACCCGATGCCGGTGTTCCCCGCGGTGCCCTCGACGAGCGTGCCGCCGGGGCCGATTGCGCCGCGACGCTCCGCGTCGTCGAGGATGCCGAGCGCGGCGCGGTCCTTGACCGAGCCGCCCGGGTTCAGGAACTCGGCCTTGCCGAGGATTTCACAACCAGTCGCATCGCTCACGCGTCGCAGACGGATCAGGGGCGTGTTGCCGATCGTGCCGGAGAGGCCCGCGCGGATTTCATGTCGCATTCGCGCGAGCCTACTACATCCGGCGCGTTCACTGTCGCGTGGGCGCGATGCCGTCGGCGGCCGGGCGGGTGGATGCGCGTCGTCCATGGACGACCTCGCCGCGGGAGGACTCCCCCTCGCACCGGACCGTGTCAGGCCGGTGCTGCCTCTGGCTTCTGTCTCTTCGAGAGGGTCGCCACGAAGCGTGCGAGCGCCGGCGAAACCGAGCCGCGCGGAATGACGGCGTCGATGAGCTGGAAGCGACCGCGCGTCGCGATGGCGCGCTCGAGCGCCGTCGCGAGTTCCGCCCGAGTGTGCACGCGCACCCCGTCGCCACCGAGAGGAGCGGCACAGCCCGCGAAATCCCAGTCGTCCAGTTCGTACAGCGTCGAACCCGGCTGGAACAGCCGCAGCATTTCCCAGCTGCGGTTGTTGAACACCACGACGATCGGGTCCCAGCCGTAACGTCGGCAGTTGCCGAGTTCCCAGCCGGTCATCTGGAACGCGCCGTCGCCGACGAGCACGAGGGGGCGGCGGCCCGTCGCCGCCTGCAGCCCCAGCGCGGCCGGCACTCCGTAGCCCATCGTCGCGTAGTAGCCCGGCGCGACGAGATCGGAGTGACCGATGTCGAATGCGGCAAACATGCAGTCGCCCATGTCGGCGGCTAACGGCATCGGGCCATGTCGCACGAAGGCGCGGTTGATCGCGGACGAGATGTCGAGCGGCGTGATGGGCGCGTCGTCCGCCTCGAACGCATGCTCGGGTCGCTTGTCGAGCGTCGGCACGAGCCGCGTCGGCACGGACGTGCCGTCGAGTCGCGCCAGCAGGCCCTGCACGAACGCGGCGAGCGGCACGTTCGGGTACCGGTGGTAACCCACGCTCACCGCACGGTCGTGCGCCAGCACGGTCCGGCGTGGCGCGATCGCCTGCGCGGAGACGCCGAAGTTGGTGTCGGTCGGCGTGACGCCGACCAGCAGCAGGCAGTCGGAGTCCTCGACGAGGTGCGTGATCTCCGGGTCGCCCGCCGTGCCGAGATAGGCCCCGACCAGCGGCGACTCGTCGCCGGAAAGCAGCCCGTGCCCCATGAACGAGGTCACGACCGGGATGCCGAGCTTGCGACAGAGCGTGGCGACATCGGCTTCGAGACGGAACCGCCGCACCTCGACGCCGAGCATCATCACGGGCGAGCGCGCTCGCGCGATGCGCTCGAGCACTTCGTCGATGCAGTCGCTGACCGCCTCGCGCGCATACCCCGGTTCCCGCAGCACCGTCACGGGCTCGCAGGGCGCGTCGACCAGGTCGCGTGGAAACTCCACGTATACCGGTCGCGAGTACGTCACACAGCTGCCGAGTACGCGCGCGATGTCCTCCGGCGCGCGTCGCGGGTCATCGAGGCGCGTCTGGTCGCAGGTCACTTCGCGGAAGATCGCGAGCTGCGAGTCCAGCGTCTTGACCTGATGGTGCAGCTTCAGCAGCCCGCGACCTTCGTGGGTGCCGGGTGCGCCCGAGATCACCACGAGCGGGACCTGCTCGGCATAGGAGGAGGCCACCGCGTTCAGCATGTTGAGCGCGCCTGCACCGTAGGTCACCAGCGCGGCCGCGGGGGTCGAAGCGATGCGGGCCGCCGCGTCCGCAGCGAACCCCACCGCGGGTTCGTGGCTCAGCATATGGAGCGGCAGCTTGCCCCAGGCGTGGGCGGCGTCGAACAGCGGCAGCGCGAAATCGCCCGGGATGCCGAAGATCTGCTGTACGCCGTGGTCGGCCAGCGCCTGGAACAGGGCGTCTGCGAGTCTCATCGCGGTCTCCGTACGCCGGCGGTCGCCGGCGGTCGCCGGACCATAGCGCAGCCGCGCCGTCGGTTCATTTCGCGAATCCGCAACCAGCCGCACGGCACGTGCGCCGGAGTGACGCGACGGGTGGACGTCCGGGCCAGAACCGATTCGCCGGGCTGTGCGAGGCATGGACGCCGAGCCCAGAGCCTCCAGGGACGGATTCACGGCGTCCCGGCGAATCGTGTTGTGGACCGGGCGTCGTCGCGTCACTCCAGAGACGCCGTGCCGAGGGGTGCATGGGGCGCGATGAGCGGAGACACACGGCGGCGCCAACGTGCGAAGCTGAGCCCGGCGGAGGAGAAACGATGCTCAAATTCCTGCTGTGGCTGCTGCTTGTCGTCGTGTGCTGGCCGCTCGCGGTGCTCGCTTTGCTGCTCTGGCCGTTCGTGTGGCTGCTGACGCTGCCGTTCCGGCTGGTCGGCATCGCGGTAGAAGGCGTGTTCGAACTGCTGCGCGCGCTGCTGCTGTTGCCGGCCCGCGTGCTGGGCGGCGGGCCCGGCCGCGCCTGAGCGTCCCTGGCTAGCGCGTCGGGCGGCGATTCCGGCGCGCGCGACCGTCGGGGGTCGCAGCCCCGGCGACGACTTTCGGCGCCGGCAGGTCGACGACCCGCCGCAGGTGCGGGTACTCCGCCGTCTTGTGCGGAATCGCCATCGCCTCGACGAAGTGCTGCTGGAACCGCGGCTCGATGGCCGTCTCCACTTTTTCGACCTCGCTCACGAGTTGCTCGATCGTCGCCCGCGAACGCGAATCGAGCAGCGCAATGCGTGCGCCCGTCCCCGCGGCGTTGCCCGCAGAGGCGACGTTCGCGAGGTCGCAGTCCGGGATCATGCCGAGCACGGTCGCATACTTGACGTCGATCTGGGCGCCGAACGCGCCGGCGAGCCGGATTCTGTCGACGGCCTGCACGCCGAGCCGCTCCATGAGCAGCCGGATGCCGGCCATGAGCGCCGCCTTGGCGAGCTGAATGGCGCGGACGTCGTTCTGGGTGATCGCGAGCGTCTGCTGCGCTCCCTCGTGCAGGACGTAGGCGAACGTGCGGCCCTGTGCCACGACACGCGGCGAGCGCGAGGCCAGCGAGCCGTCGAACAGCCCGTCCTGCGTGATGATGCCGGCCAGGTACATCTCGGCTACGACCTCGATGATGCCGGACCCGCAGACGCCAGTGACGCCGGTCGCCGCGACTGCTTCGGCGAATCCAGGCTCCTCCGACCAGAGGTCCGAGCCGATGACCTTGAAGCGTGGCTCGAGCGTTGCGCGATCGATGCGCACGCGCTCGATGGCGCCGGGCGCGGCCCGCTGGCCGCAGCTGATCTGCGCGCCTTCGAACGCCGGGCCCGTCGGGCTCGAGCAGGCCACGAGCTTGCGGCGGTTGCCCAGCACGATCTCCGCGTTGGTGCCGACGTCGACCAGCAGCGCCATCTCGTCCGAGAGGTCCGGCCGCTCGGCCAGGATCACCCCGGCCGTGTCGGCGCCCACGTGACCGGCGATGCAGGGCAGCGCGTAGACGCGCGCGTTCGGGTGCAGCGCGAGGCCGAGTTCGGCCGCCGTGACCGTCACCGCACGATCGATCGCGAGCGCGAACGGGGCGCCGCCGAGCTCGACCGGGTCGATGCCCAGCACGAGGTGATGCATGATCGGATTGCCGACCAGCGTGACCTCGAGGATCGTGTCGCGCTCGATGCTTGCAGCGTCAGCGACTTCGCCCGCGAGTTCGCTCAGCGCTTCCCGCACGGCACGCGTCATCTGCGCGGCGCCGCCCGGATTCATCATCGCGTACGAGACGCGGCTCATGAGGTCTTCGCCGAAGCGGATCTGCGGGTTCATGCGGCCCGCCGAGGCGACGACCTCGCCGCTCACGAGGTCGCAGAGGTGGACCGCCATCGTCGTCGAGCCGACGTCGACGGCCAGGCCGAAGGCCGTCTCGTGGAACCCGGGCCAGGCCGCGATGATGCGCGAGGCGTCGTGCACTGCGACGGTCGCTTTCCAGTGGCCCTTTCGCAGGATCGGCTGCAGCTGCTGCAGCACCGACAGGTCGCACTCGAGGTTTCGCAGCTGCCATTCGCGCTCGAGCGCCGCCTCGAGCCGCTGCAGGTCGCCGCTCGGGTCGTGCATGTCGGGCTCGGCCACCTCGACGTAGTGCAGTTTCACCAGCGGGTACAACTCGATGTCGCGCGCCTCGGCCGCCTTGCGCACCACCTGGCGGTGCACCTGGCTGCTGGAGGGAACGTCCACGACCACGTCGCCGTCGACGCGCGCCTGGCACGAAAGCCGGCGCCCTTCCTCCAGCCCCTTGCGCGCGCCGTAGCGCTGCTCCGTCTCCGAGAACGCCGACAGCGAAGCGGCGCTCGAGCGGACGCCGTGCTTCGCGAACTCGCCCTCGGCGACGAGCACCTGGCAGCGTCCGCAGAGCGCGCGACCGCCGCAGACCGAGTCGATGTCGACGCCGAGCTGGCGGGCCGCCGTCAGCAGCGGCGTGCCGACGGGAAAGCGGCCGCGCTTGCCGGACGGCATGAAGACGACGAGCGGGGGGCGGTTGCTCACGCTCGACGCGACCTCAACCCGTCTCGTCGTCGTCTGCGGATTCGGAGAGCGGCGTGCTCACTTCGATGCCCTTGGCGCGGACCAGCGCTTCGAGCGCCTCGTCGCTGAAGCGTGCCTCGATGCGGGCGGCCTCGGCTGCAGCTTCGACCTCGAGGTCGTCGCCGCAGGGGCGCGGCGGACTGCGGCGCCAGTCCTCGAGATACGCGTCGGAACTGCCGCGTCCGGCGCGCATGGCGGCGCGGTCGACGGCCTCCTGGAAGCGCTGCGACAGCTGCACCTTGGCGACTTCGCGGCCGCGCTTGGCGACGACCTGCGCGGGGACGTCGCGCCAGGAAATGACGATCAGCGACGCCATGGCATCGGCTCCAGGACGCGTTCGTCGATTGCCTGCTCGTTCGAGCCGGCCCACGCTCGCAGGCTCGTCTCGAGTTCGCCGTAGCCGGTGTGCCGTTCCACGTACTCGAGTCCGAAGCGATGCGCGATGCCGCGCGCGGTCGCTGCAAGTTCGGAGTCGTGCGCCTGCACGAGATAGACGACCCGGCGATAGTTCCGGAAATACTCCGCGGCGAGTTCCGGATGCCGGTCGATGCCGAGCCCCACGATCACGAGCCGCTCGAAATGCCGCACCAGGAAGTCGGTCAGGTAGAACGTGCCCGGCTCGTCCGCGGCGAGCGAGGCAAACGCGCTTCGCGTGGCGAAGAATTCGTAGCAGTGCGCGCCGGGCAGACGCTCCACCTTCTGTTCCTGCAGCACGGCGTCGAGCCGGCCGCCGGTGCCGCAGTCGGCATAGGCGACGAAGATCCTCTCGTAGCGATCGCGTGCCGCGGCAATCTCCTCACGCACGGCCTGCGGAATGCGTTCCGGGCGGTTGTGCAGTTCCGGCGGCAGGCACTGGACGTCGACCCCCACCCAGCCGTTCATCTTCGTCAAGGCGACGATTTCCCGCGCCAGCGCTCCGCAGGCGACGACCAGGACCCGGGCGTCGCGCGTCACGGCGGCTTCTGCGCGTCGCGGCGTCGGGCGGCGATGAGCGCCTTGGCGGTTTCGACCGCCACGGCGGCGTCGCGGCAGTACGCGTCGGCGCCGATCGCGCGGGCGAATTCGTCGTTGAGGGGCGCGCCGCCCACGAGGACGATGTACTTGTTGCGCAGGCCCTGCTGCTCGAGCGTGTCGATGACGACTTTCATGTACGGCATCGTCGTCGTGAGCAGGGCGGACATGCCGAGAATGTCGGGCTGGTGCTCCGCGAGCGCCGCGAGGTACTTCTCGACGGAATTGTTGATTCCGATGTTGACGACCTCGAAGCCGGCGCCCTCCAGCATCATCGAGACGAGGTTCTTGCCGATGTCGTGGATGTCGCCTTTCACGGTGCCGATCACGACCTTGCCGATCGGTTCGGCGCCGGTCTCCGCCAGCAGCGGACGAAGCACCTCCATGCCCGCTTTCATGGCGTTCGCGGCGAGCAACACCTCCGGCACGAACAGGATGCCGTCGCGGAAGTCGATGCCGACGATGCGCATGCCCTCGACGAGCGCATCGTTGAGCACCCTGTCGGGCGCCCAGCCGCGCCGCAGGAATATGTGCGTCGCCTCGACGACCTCGTCCTTCAGCCCGTTGTACATGTCGTCGTGGACCTGCTCGACGAGTTCCTCGTCGTTCAGGCCGTCGAGGTCGAACGCTTCCGTCTCTTCACTCATTCGATGTCGGCTCCGGGCTCCGCGGGCACTCTATAGCCCGACCGGCCCGTGCGCAAAGGGCCTAAACTTCTCGCGGGCCGCCGTGGGCGAAAACGGAGGAGGTTGGTCGGCATGACGCCGCAGGATACGTTCGACCTCGAGCGGTTCGTCACGGCGCAATCCGGGGGCACGCACGAGCGCGTGATCGCGGAGCTGCGCAGCGGACACAAGCGGACGCACTGGATGTGGTTCGTGTTTCCGCAGATGCGGGGGCTCGGGCACAGCACAATGGCACGGCACTACGGCATCGCCGGACTCGACGAAGCGCGCGCGTACCTTGCCCACCCCGTGCTGGGGCCGCGCCTGCAGCAGTGTGCGGCCGTCCTCGACGAGCTCGCTGGACCGTCGGCCCTGGACATCTTCGGGCCTGTCGATGCCATGAAGCTGCGCTCGAGCCTGACGCTCTTTGCACAGGCGGCCGGCCCCGGCTCGATCTTCGAGCGTCTGCTCGGCAAGTACTTCGCTGGCGAGCGTGACGATTTCTCCGTGGCCATGCTGCAGTTGCAGGCGCGAACCTGACGGGCGCACGATGCGCGACCGACCATGCAACGACCCGACACGGACCGGAGCGACTCGATGACGGCGAGGGTGATCGATGGCAGGCAGATCGCGGCACAGTCCCGCGGTGAACACGCGGAGCGCGCGCGTCGCCTGACCGCGAGCACGGGAGTCGTGCCGCACCTGGCCGCGGTCCTGGTCGGTGAGGATCCGGCGAGCGCCGTCTACGTCCGGAACAAGCAGCTCGCCTGCCAGAAGGCCGGCATGAAGAGCTCGCTGCACCGGCTGGCGGCGACGACTTCGCAGGGCGAGTTGCTCGACCTCGTCGGGAAATTGAACGCCGATCCGGAGGTGCACGGCATTCTCGTGCAATTGCCGCTGCCCAAGCCGCTCGACGCGACGAAGGTCCTCGACGCGGTCGACCCGTGGAAGGACGTGGACGGATTCCATCCCGAGAACGTCGGTCTGCTGCAGCAGGGTCGCCCGCGCTTCCTGCCGTGTACGCCGGCCGGGGTGATGCGCCTGCTCGCGGTGTCGGGCCTCGAAACCAGCGGTCGGCACGCCGTGGTGATCGGCCGCAGCGACATCGTCGGCAAGCCGATGGCGGCCCTGCTCGCGCAGAAGGGAGCGGACGCGACCGTGACCCTGTGCCACAGCCGCACGACGGATATCGCCCGGTTCACGCGGCAGGCCGACATCGTCGTCGCCGCAGTCGGGATCCCGAACCTGGTCAAGCGTGACTGGTTGAAGCCGGGCGCCGTCGTGATCGACGTCGGCATCAACCGCGTCGGCGACAATCTGGTTGGCGACGTCGACTACGCGGGCGCGTCGCAGGTCGCGTCGGCGATCACGCCGGTGCCGGGCGGCGTGGGGCCGATGACCATCGCGATGCTGCTCGGCAACACGCTCCTCGCCGCGGAGCGAGGGTCCGGGAAGGCGGACGCGGCGCGCGCGCAGGTGGGTTGAACGGTCCTCCGCGCGGTCGCCGTGTCCGGGAGTGGTTACTGGATCAGCTCGTTCCGGATCGCATAGCTCGTCAGGTCGGCGTTGCTCGTCATCGACATCTTGTCGAGCACGCGCCGACGATAGGTGCTCACGGTCTTCACGCTGAGGAACATCTTGGCGGAGATCGCGCTGACCGACTCACCCTGGGCCAGCTTGCAGAAGATCTGGAACTCGCGGGCCGACAGCTTGCCGTGCAGCGGCGTATTGACGTCGCCGTTCAGGCCGTTCACGAGCTGCTCGGCCAGCGTCGCGCCGACGTAGCGGCCGCCGCGAATCACCGTGCGCATCGCCCGTAGCATCTCGGCCGGGTCCGCACTCTTGCTCAGGAAGCCCGCCGCGCCCGCGCGCAGGACGTTCATGGCGTACTGCGATTCCGGGTACGAACTCAGCACCAGCACCCGCGCGTTCGGCGTGTGCAGCACGACGCTGCGAAGCACGTCGAGTCCGGAGGTGTCGCCGAGCTGCAGGTCGAGCACGACCAGGTTGGCCTGGACGGTCCGCAATTCCGTCATGGCCTTGCGCCCGGAGTGAAACTCCGCCGTGACCTGCATGTCCGGCTGTGAATCGATGAGGATCTTGAGCCCCGCACAGACGACGCGATGGTCGTCGACGATTACTACACTGGCTTTACCCATGTGAACTTGCCTCCCTGGACCGGCATGCCTCGCGTGTTGCAAATCATGCAGCGAGGCGGGCCCATGCGAAGCCGCACGCTGACGGACTACGCAGTAGGACCGTCCCTACGCGGGAGGACAGCGCTCGCTGCGCGGCGTGTCGGAGTTCAGCGTGCGCGACTGTCGAGCGGACCAGTGCCAGGATGTCGTCGATCGCCTTCACAGCGCATAATCCGCGCGCGGTCGGCCCCGGTGGCGGAACCGGTAGACGCTACGGACTTAAAATCCGTTGCCCGCAAGGGCGTGCCGGTTCGAGTCCGGCCCGGGGCACCAGCCTCTCGTCATGCGTGCGGCAACCGCCGAAGCAGGCCCTTCGCCGGCACGCTCATCGGACCGCGGCGGACACGCCCTCGCGGCCTCCCTGATTACGCTTCGACTGCCGCCCGTCGCGAGTGGGCGCGCACCTCACCGGGCCGCACGGAGAGCCTCATGAACGTCGAGGAGGAACAGAGCCGGTCGCCCTGGATGGAATTGCCCCCGATCGACGTGCCGAGCCTCGCCGGACCGCGGACGAGCGACGTGCTCGTGATCGGGGCCGGTATCGCCGGGCTCTCGACGGCGTACGAACTGGCGCTGCGCGGGCGCCAGGTCACGGTCGTCGATCGCGGCCGGCCGGCGCGCGGCATGAGCGCGCGCACCAGCGCACACCTCGCCTGCGAGATCGACGATTACAACGTCGAACTCGTCAAGGTGCGCGACCTCGATGCTGCCCGCCACTACTACGCGAGCCAGAGCGCCGCGATCGATCGCGTCGAGGAAATCTGTGGCCGCGAGGGCATCGACTGCGACTTCGCACGCGTCGACGGTTACTTCGTCCCGGCATTGCCGGATGACGTCGCGCACCTGCGCGCGGAACTCGCCGCGTCGTTGCAGGCAGGCTTTCCGGACGCCGAGTGGGTCGAGCGTGGACCCGCGCCCTGGGATACGTCACCGGCGATCCACTACCCGCGCCAGGCACGCTTTCACCCGCTCAAGTATCTCTACGGCTTGCTCGCCGTGCTGCGTGCCCGCGGCGTCGACGTGTACGGTCACACGGCGGTCGATGCGCTCGAGGAGCAGCACGACAAGGTCGTGGCGCGTTGCGGCGACGGGCGCAGCATCGTCGCCGATGCGGTGGTCGTCGCCACCAACTCGCCGTTCCACCTCGGCGTCCCCATCCACACCAAGCAGGCGCCGTACCGCACCTACGTGATCGCCGCGGACGTGACGAAGGGCTCCGCGCCCGACGTCCTCGTCTGGGATACGCTCGAACCCGGCTACCACTACGTGCGCATCCAGCCGGGCGCCCGCCAGGACCTCCTGATCGTCGGCGGCGAAGACCACAAGACGGGCGAGCAGGCGGACATGGCCGATCGCTTCACACGGCTCGAGACGTGGACGCGCGCGCGTTTTCCGGCCATGGGCGAGGTGACGCACCGCTGGTCGGGCCAGGTCCTGGAACCCGCCGACTACGTGCCCTTCATCGGTCGCAGCCCGCAGCACGAACGCGTGTGGCTCGTCACCGGCGACAGCGGACAGGGGCTCACGACCGGCGTCGTGGCCTCACTGGTGCTTTGCGAGCAGGTGAACGGAGGCGAGCATCCCTGGGGCAAGCTCTACGACCCCTCTCGCAAGATGCTGCACGGGTTGCGCGAGTATTTGGCCGAGAACCTCGATGCCGCGCGGCACTGGGCGGCGCATCTCGGCGACGGGGACATCGAGTCGGTGGATCGGCTCGCGCCGGGCGAGGGCGCGATCGCGAAGATCGACGGCGATGCGGTGGCCGCCTATCGCACGCCGGAGGGCGAGCTGCGCCTGTTCAGCGCCGCGTGCACGCACGTCGGCTGCGTCGTGCGCTGGAACAGGTTCGAACGCTGCTGGGACTGTCCGTGCCACGGGTCCCAGTTCTCGGTCGAGGGCGAGCCGCTGCAGGGTCCGGCGCACCGGCCGCTCGAGCCGTTCGTGCCGCAGGCGAGTTCGGGGCGCAGGCGCGTGTCCGGGCAGTAGGCTGGCCCTCACCCGGCCTGCGGCCTACCTCTCCCGCTGAAACGGGAGAGGTAGGAACATCGCCCGCGCGTTGCGCAGGTGATGGAGGCGCTAGTCAGGCGTGGCGCCGACGCGCGTGTCGAGCGCTATGCCGGCGAGCTCGTAGCCGCGACGGAAATCCTGCACGTGGCGCGTCATCCACGACTCGGCCTCGTCGGGCCGGGCGGTGCGGACGGCCTCGACGATGCACCGCTGCGCCACGAGGATTCGCGTACGACCCTGCGGCACACGGTCGATCATCCGCCGCAGCGAGGGCGCGAGCAGCCTCATGACCGGCTGCATCGCGAGCATCAGCACGCGGTTGCCGCTCATCTCGGCGAGCTTGCCGAAGAAATCGACGACCCAGCCGACGGCGGCATCGGCGCCGCGTGCGGTCTCGACTGCGTTGACGATCGCTTCGAGCGTGGCGGCGGAGGCCGGCGTGCCATGCTGGGCGGCCAGCGCGGCCGTACGCGGCGCGACCGCGCGCATGGCCTCCCACAGTTCGATGAACGTGACGTCGTCGAGCGCGAGCGTGCGGCCGACGCGCGAAGCCGTCTCGGCGTGGCCCGGGCGGGTGATGCGCAGTTTCTTGCTGCCCCCTTCGCGCCCGACGAGCCCCGCGGACTCCAGGCGACGCAGAGCTTCGCGCACGGTGGAGCGGTGTACGGCGAACTGCTCCGCGAGCTCGGTCTCCGTCGGCAGGGCATCGCCGGGGCGCAGGCTGCGACGCAGGATCTTCTGCTCGATGGCGGTGGAAATGCGCAGCGATGCGGACTGGCGCGTCAGCGGTTCGAACAACGGCGCCTTGTAGACGGGGGCGGGCGGCTCGCTCACGGTCGGCTCCATTGACGGATCGTCGAATTGTCCGACAATATAGGCACACCTATCTGACCGTGCAAGCCTCGGGGGGCCACATGCTCGAGTTCGACTTCGGCCTGGGCGAGGACATCGACCTGCTCCGCGAGACCGTGCGCAGTTTCGCCGCGACAGAAATCGCGCCGCACGCCGCGGAGATCGACCGGCAGAACGCGTTCCCGCGCAACCTGTGGCCGAAACTCGGGGACCTCGGGCTGCTCGGCATCACCGTCGAGCCGGAGTTCGGTGGTACCGGGCTCGGCTACCTCGCACACGTCATCGCCATGGAGGAGATCAGCCGCGCGTCGGCGAGCATCGGCCTTTCATACGGCGCGCACTCGAACCTGTGCGTGAACCAGCTTCGCAGGTGGGGCACGCCGCAGCAGAAGCACCGCTACCTCCCGAAGCTGATAGCGGCGAGCACCTCGGCGCGCTCGCGATGAGCGAGCCGGGCTCGGGCTCGGACGTCATGAGCATGCGCCTGCACGCCCGCCCGCAGGGCGATCGCTACGTGCTCAACGGCACCAAGATGTGGATCACGAACGGGCCTGGCGCCGACGTGCTCGTCGTTTACGCGACCGTCGACCCCGGCGCGGGCAGCAAGGGCGTCACGGCGTTCATCGTGGAGCGGGGCTTCGAGGGTTTCTCGACCGCGCAGAAACTCGACAAGCTCGGCATGCGCGGTTCCGACACCTGCGAACTCGTGTTCGAGGACTGCGAGGTCCCCGCCGAGAACCTGCTCGGCGCGGTCGGCGGCGGCGCCCAGGTACTGATGAGCGGCCTCGACTACGAGCGCGTCGTGCTGACGGGCGGGCCGCTCGGCATCATGCGGGCGTGCCTCGACGTCGTGGTGCCATACGTGCACGAGCGCAGGCAATTCGGCGCGCCGATCGGCACGTTCCAGCTCATGCAGGGCAAGCTCGCCGACATGTACACGACGCTCAACTCGTGCGCGGCGTACACGTACGCGGTGGCCCGCGCCTGCGACGAGGGCCGGGCCACGCGCATGGACGCGGCCGGCTGTATCCTGCTCGCGGCGGAGAAGGCGACCTGGATGGCGCTCGAGGCGATCCAGTCGCTCGGTGGCAACGGCTACATCAACGATTACGCGACGGGACGGTTGCTGCGCGACGCGAAGCTCTACGAGATCGGCGCGGGCACGAGCGAGATCCGGCGCATGCTGATCGGGCGCGAGCTCTACCTCGCGACACCGTGAGCTGACCTGGGGAGACACACATGCCGATGGGCGGGCTCTATTACGGGCAATTCAGCGTCGGGCAGCGCTTCGACCACGTGCTGCGCCGGACGGTCACCGAGGCCGACAACCTGATCTTCAGCACCCTCACGCACAATCCGGCGGCGCTGCACCTCGACGAGGAGTACATGAAGTCCTCGGAGTTCGGCGCGCGCATCGTCAACAGCTGCTTCACGCTGAGCCTGATGGTCGGCATCTCGGTCGCCGACACCACGCTCGGCACCACGATCGCCAACCTCGGCTGGGACGAGGTGCGCTTCCCGCGGCCGGTGTTCATCGGCGACACGCTGCGCATCGAGACCACGGTGCACGACATGCGCGAGAGCCGATCGCGACAGGACTGTGGCGTCGTGACGTTCATCCACCGGGCCTTCAACCAGCGCGGCGAGGAA
>DASSJN010000123.1:0-16879 GCA_035691185.1 Steroidobacteraceae bacterium | reverse complement strand
GGAACTTCCCGTCGAAATGGACTTCGGCGGCATGACGCACCGGGTCGTGTTGCAGCGTGCGCGCCTGGTCGCGGCGGTCGAGCGGCTGGGCACCGAAGTGCTGCGGCTCGTGCAGGGTTCGAGGCCCGCGGGCATTCTGCTGCACGTATGCGTCACGCCACGCGTAGGCGCCGTACCGGGCTTGCTCGACCGGCTGTCGTCGCTGCGCGACGTCGTAGTCGTCACGCTCGAACCGGCGGCCGGCGCGATCGGTGCGGTGCGGTCGGCCTCTGCGATCGTGCGGGCGCCCGACGCGATTTCGCTGGTCCACCGCCTGCCGCTGCAGGCGCCGGCCGAATCGTTCGCCGCGGCGGCCGGGGCCACCGACGCGGTGCCCGTCGAGGCCGTGCCGACCCACGTCTTGTTCGGTTCCCGCGCCTGGCCCCTCACGCCCGTGCCGTTGACGCTCGGCTGGTCGGTCGGCGCCGCGCCGCGTGCGCTGACCCTGCCGGCCGGCATCGCGGGCGTCTCCCGCGCACACTGCACGCTGTGCCTGCGCGACGGCCAGGCGGTGGTCGAGGACCAGAGCACCTACGGCACCTTCGTCAACGACGAGCGAGTCGGCGGGCGAGTGGCGCTGCGCGTCGGCGACGTGCTGCGACTCGGTGCGCCCGGCGTGACGCTCGAACTGATCCGAGTGCTGGCGGTTCCCTAGGCCATGGCGCGGCGCAGACGCAAGTTCGACATCTTCAGCATGTCGTTCCTCGACACGATCTGCTGCGCGTTCGGCGCGCTCGTGCTGCTCTACATGATCCTCAATGCCGCCGGCAGTCGCGTGTTCCAGTCCGACACCGCGCAGTTGCGGGCGGAGGTCGACAAGCTCGAGGAGGAGGTGCTGCAGGGTTACACGGACCTCGTCGTGCTGCGCAACAGTCTCACGCAGTCCGAAACCGACGCACAGCGCACCGAAGGCCTCTCCGATCGCGTGCTCGACGAGACCGAGCGGCTCAGGCAGCAGCTCGCCGAGGCCGACAAGACGACGGTGTCCCGTCGCGAGGCGATCGAGCGGCTCAAGGCGGACCTCAGGCAGATCGAGGAGGAGCGCAAGCGGCTGCCCGCCGGCACGCCCGCGGAAGGCAAGCCCGGCAATCGCGTCAAGGGCTTCGTCGGCACGGGCGACCGCCAGTACCTGAGCGGGCTCAAGCTCGGTGGCGAGCGCATCGTGGTCCTCGTCGACGTCTCGGCGAGCATGCTCGACGAGACCGTCGTCAACGTGATCCGGCTGCGCAACATGCCGGAGTCGCGGCGGCTGAGGTCGGACAAGTGGCGACGCACCGTCGCGACCGTCGACTGGCTCACGGCGCAGATTCCGGCCAAGTCCAAGTTCCAGGTCATCGCCTTCAACGTCAAGGCCTGGCCCATCGTGCCGAACAGCACCGGCCGCTGGCTCGAAGGGAGCGACGCGCAGGCGCTCACGGACGTCGTCACGCACCTGCGCCGGACCGTGCCGGCCGACGGCACGAGCCTCGAGAACGCGTTCATGCTGATGAACACGCTGAGCCCCGCGCCGGACAACGTCTTCATCATCACGGACGGACTGCCGACGCAGGGCGCGTCGGCGCCGCTCGTCAGGAAGACCATCGACGGCGACGGCCGCCTGAAGCTGTTCGAGCGCGCGCTCGCCAGGTATCCGAGCCGGGTTCCCGCGAACGTGATCCTGATGCCGATGGAAGGCGACCCGGCCGCTCCCGGCGCGTTCTGGATGCTGACGCGCCGCACGAACGGCGCCTTCCTGATGCCCGCGAAGGACTGGCCGTGAAACCTCGACGCACGCGCGACTTCGAAGTCTTCAGCATGTCGTTCCTCGACACGATCTGCTGCGCGTTCGGCGCGATCATCCTGCTGTTCATGCTGAGCAAGTTCGGCGAGCCGAAGGCGCTCGAGAAGTCGCGGCTCGACCTCGAAGGCCGCCTGCTGGCACTGCAGGAGGAACGCGCGGAAATCCGCGGCCAGACCGAGATCCTCAACCGCGACCTGACCGAGCGCGAGCGACAGCTCTCCGAGGTCAGGCGCAAGCTCGCGCGGCTGCGCGGCGACCTGAGCGACATCAAGGGCAAGTACCAGGCGACCGCAGAGGACGCCGAGGTCGCCAACACGCTCGAAGGGCAGCTCGTCGCCGCCCAGCAGCAACTCACCGAGGAGATGAAGAAGGTCCTGGGCGCGGAGTACCGGCGCGCACCCCAGGACGCCGTGGCCGGCCTGCCGGTGGACAGCGAGTACATCATCTTCATCATCGACACCTCGGGCTCGATGGCGAACTACGCGTGGCCGCTGATGCTGCGCAAGATGCAGGAGGTGCTCGACGCCTACCCGACCGTGAAGGGCTGGCAGGTCATGAGCGACGAGGGCACCTACATGTTCCCGTCGTATCGCGGCCGATGGCTGCCCGACACCCCCGCGCAGCGCAAGCTCGTGCTCGACCGGCTGCGCGACTGGTTTCCGTTCAGCAACTCGAGCCCCGTCGAGGGCATCATCGAGGCGATCCGGACCTACTACAGCTCCGGGCGGCGAATCAGCCTGTACGTGGTCGGCGACGAATTCACGGGGTCGTCGATCGACGCGGTGGTGCGCGCCGTGGACCAGATCAATCGCGAGGAGCGGGGCGGGCGGCGCGTCCGCATCCACGCGCTGGGCTTCCCGGTGCGGCCGGATGCGCCGCAGGTCACCAGCATTCGTTTCGCCACGCTGATGCGCGTACTCTGCGCGAAGAACGGCGGAACGTTCGTCGGGCTCAACGAACCTGCGAGCTACCGACGCTGAGCGGCGCGAGGCGCTGAACGAAAGTGATGCGAGAGATGGATCGACGCAGGAGGCCGCAGCTGGTACGCGTAATACTCGCGAGCGTGGCCGTGGTGTCCGCCGCCGGTTGCGCCCCGACCAGGTTCGAGACGACGACCGACGTCCCGGCGCCCCTGATCGTGAAGATCCCGGTCACGATCGGCGCCCACCTGCCGCTCGAGTTCCGCGAGAAGGTCTACCAGGAGAAGCGCGGCAACGGCGGCGGCGAATACACGATAGGACTCGGCAAGGCCCAGTCCGCCGGGTTCATGCGCATCCTCGAGGCGATGTTCGAGAAGGTCGTCGTGGTGTCGTCGGTGACGAACGCCGCGCGCGAGGACGCCTCGATCCGCGGCGTGCTGCAGCCCATGCTCGAGGATTACGCATTCGTGACGCCTGCGGATTCCGGCACGCAGGTCTATGCCGCGAGCCTGCGCTACACGATCCGGCTGTACTCGCCGCAGGGCGAGCTCTCGGAGAGCTGGACGTTCACCGGGTACGGCTCGCAACCGGCGAGCGCGTTCCCCGGCAAAGGTGACGATGCGCTCAAGGCGGCCACGCGCCTCGCGATGCGCGACGCGGCTGCCAAGCTCGCGGCGGAATTCCGCGAGCAGGCAATCGCGCGAGGACTGATCTCGTCGGGAACCGCGCCGGTCCCGAGTGAGGTGACGGTGCCTCCCCCGCCGGAGGGTCAGCCGTAACAACAGGGCACGGCCGTCCGCCTCACTCCACCACGAGCCGCATGACTCGAGTGAGGAAGGTGCGCGGACGCTTCGCCTGGGTCGCCAGCACCGAATCCGTCAAGCGGATCCGGAACTGGTAGGTGCCTCGCGCCGTGGGTGTCCCGCTGATCACGCCCGTCGTGGGGTTGACCGAGAGGCCGGGCGGAAGGCCGCCTGCACCCACCTCCCACTGGAAGGGAGCTTCGCCGCCCCAGGGGCGCATGCGATAGCTGAATGCGCGGCCGACGTAAGCGGCTGGCAACTTCGGGACCGGAACGATGGCGAGGCCGAGCTGCGCGTCCGTCCTGGCGGCCAGGCCGGCCTTGAGCGTCTCGAGCGATGCGTCGGCATGCCGGCTCTGGAGCTCGTAAGGGTCGCTCTGCAGGTCGTAGAGTTCCTCTTCGCCCGTCCAGTAGCGGACGTACTTCCATCGCTGGTTCACCACGCCCGCCCAGATGGCATTGCCGTTCAGCGTCGAGTTGCTCATCTCGACGAAAAGGTCGCCGCGCCACGCCGCGCCGGGGTTCCGGACCAGCGGCAGCAGCGTGCGTCCATCGCTCTTGCGCGACACGCCGGCGACGTCGAAGACGGTCGGTCCGATGTCGAGGTTGGGAGCAACGAGCTTCGCCTCTTTGCGCGGCGCCACCCGGGGCACGACGACCGCGAGCGACACGCGCATCGCCTCGTCGTAGGCTTTGTTCTTGCGCCAGAGCCCATGCTCGTTCCACATGTACCCGTTGTCCGACGTCAGGATGAACACGGTGTTGTCCAGCTGGCCCATGGCCCGGACCCGGTCGACGATGGCGGCGACGGAACGATCCACGCTCAGCATCGAGCGCAACTGGTCGCGGATGAATTCGATGTCGTCGGGCGGATCCGAGTTCTGCCGCACCCAGCGCGGCTTGTCGCTCAAGTCCGTCTCGGTGACGCCACGCCCGTTGTATTGGAAGTCGGGAAACGCATCGGCGTCCTCCGGCGCGGGCATCGCGAGCTCGTGCGGGGCGCTCGGGCTCCAGAACACGAAGAATGGCTGGCCCGCCGGCACGCTGTCGAGGAAGTTCAGGACCTGGTCGCGCTCGTAGTACGTGGTGTAGCGGTTCGCTTCGACGATCTGCCCGTAGGCGCTGGCCGAGGCGCCGCTCGAGCCTTGCGTGTACTTGAAGTTGAACCAGCTCGTCGAGTTGGCATACGAGTGACGGCCGACGAAGCGCGACCACCCCGGCGGAACGTAGCTGCCGCGGCTTTCGTACCCGTTGACCCACTTGCCCGCGAACAGCGTGCGATAGCCCGTCGACTGCATGACGGCGCCGAGGTTTCCCTGGTCGTTGAACAGCTTGGCCCCGCCGTTGGGTTCGCTGTTTTCGAGGATGCCCGTGTTCTGCGACAGGAATCCGCCCGACAAGATGGATGCGCGCGCCGGGCCGCAGACCGGCGTGGTCTGGTAGGCGCGGGTGAACTGCACGCCTTTCGCAGCGAGCTGCGCGATGTTGGGTGTCTTCGACAGCGTGTCGAAGCGCTGGTCGTCCGTCATGACGACGACCACGTTCATCCGCGCGTTCGCGACGCCGATGGCGCCGAGCGCGAGCATCACGCAAAGCAGCGCGCCCGCTCCTCTTGTCAGCATGGGGCGATCCGTCCTCCGTCGAAAGGCCACGAGTCTAGGGACAGGGCGACGCGTGTTGATCAGCACGAGCAGGCGACCTCTGCAGGATATCTCCGATAAAGCGCAGCGGACCGCTGTCGGCGTCATGCGACGCCCGGGGCCGCCCGTCAGGTCGCCTTGTCCGTCACCGGCGCGGATGCGTCCCTCGCCGGCGACCCCGTCTCCTCGGCCGGTGTCGGCAACAGCAGGATCCACGGCTGGGTGAACGTCACGCCCGCCGTGGCTACCGGTTGTCCATTCTCGAGCCGCGGACGGTAGCGGGCGCTCTCGAGTGCGGCGGTCGTCCTCTCGGCGCGCTTCGCGTCGCCCGAGTCGTCGACCACCCTGGGTTGCACGGCGCGGCCCTCGGCGCTGACCGTGAACTCCACGACGACGTTGCGCGTTTCGACCTGGTCCGCGGGCCGCGAGGCATAGCGGTCCCAGCCGTCGGGCCGCACGACCTGCAGCAGCAGCGGGTGGCCGAACAGCGCCTCGACGACTGGCTTGCCGTCGATCCTCTGCTCGACGCGCGATGCAGCCATCCATGCCTTCTGGTAGTTCGGCAGCGCACGCTCGGGCAATGCACGGCTCTGGTACCAGTCGCCGAGTTGTGTCCGCACGTCGGCCACCTGCACCGGTGACGCGTCGACCCGCGCCTCCGCGATCGCCGCGGCGCGCAGCAGCGCGCGCTCGCCCTCC
This sequence comes from Steroidobacteraceae bacterium, assembly GCA_035691185.1. GTDB lineage: Bacteria > Pseudomonadota > Gammaproteobacteria > Steroidobacterales > Steroidobacteraceae > RPQJ01. Next base: position 10,999 of record DASSJN010000123.1, on the reverse strand, counting down.
GCCAGCAGTGCCGTCGGTGACACGGCCGACGTGCCGGAACTGAGACTCGGGTCGTGATACAGCGTCGCGCGGTCGGCGTCGGGCGCCGCGAACAGGCGCTGGTCAGGATCGATCAGCTGGCGACGGTTGCACTGCGCCAGAGCCGTGAGCGGACCGACCAGCCGGGGGGATTCGTCGCCTTCGGCGGTTTCGACCAGGTCGATGGCGCGCCGAATCACGCGCCGCGCCTGGTCATACAGCCCGACCCTCGCGTACCAGCGGCCGATGCGCTCCAGCGTCGGTGCGAGCGCTGGGCTCGTCTCGCCGTGCTTGCGCGTCGCGATCCTCAGCACGTACTTCCACCCCTTGAGCGCGTCCGGGTAGCGGCCGACTTCGGTCAGCGAGTCGATGTACTTTTCGAGCAGCGGCAGCTGGGTGTCGGTCAGCAGTCCCTCGTGCCGTCGCGTGAGGCTCACGGCCCGATCGTAGTTCTCGACGGCCAGCTCGTGCCGCTTGCCCTCGTGGTACGTCGATGCGAGCCCCGCGTAGGCGCGGGCGAGCCGCGCGTGCAGCGGCCGGCCCGAGGCCTGGACCAGCTCGATCGCGCGCGTATACGCCGCTTCGGCGCCGACGTAGTCGCCCGCGAGGTACTGCGTCATCGCGAGGTTCATGAGGGCGACCTGCACCTCTTCGTCCGCGGGCGCACTGGCCGCCGCTTCCGCGAGTTGCAGCACGCGCTTCGCATGCGGAACGGCGGCTTCGTACTGGCCCGCGTCGAACGCGCGACGGAACTGGCTGAAGGCATCCGTGGCGCTCAGGGCGTCGGACGCTTGTCCATTCGTGTCGGGGGCAGCCACGGCAGGCGCCGCCGGCAGGTGCATTTCCTCGGGCGCCTCGACGGACGCAGGGACCGCGCCCGGCCCGGTCTGCTGCGCCGAAACCGGGACCGGCGTGAGACCGCCGAGCAGCCAGACGACGCTCGCGCCGAGGACGAGCGTGCGACGATGCATGGCCGCGAGGGAGTTCGGTTCACAAGACGCGAGTTGCACCACCCGAGGGTTACACGCACGCCGCCGCCCTTGCAATCGGATCAGCGGCGACGGAACAGGTAATGCGAGACGAGCCACTCCTCGCCGCCCCGGTAACCCCAGAGCTCGGCGCAGGCCATGAAGAACACCCGCCAATACACCCACCACTTGCGGGCCTCGGCTGCGCCGTAGGTCGCCTCGAGCACCGGCATCACGGTCGCGCGCTTGCGGTCCAGGTTCGTGAGCCAGGCCTCGGCCGTCTTCTGGTAGTGGTGCCCCGGCACGTGCCAGTGCCGCTCGATCACCAGGTCCGCCTGGAAGTAGAGCAGCAGGTCGTCGCTCGGCATGAGCCCGCCCGTGAAGAAGTGGCGCGACATCCAGTCGCCGGGGTCGTCGCCCGACCCCTGCACCTCGAACGGGTACGCGTACTGGCGGTGCGTGAAGACGTGCACGAACAGCGTTGCGGCCTCGCGCATCCAGCCGGCCACCCGGCGCAACAGGGCCTCGTAATTGCGGACGTGCTCGAACATCTCGACCGACACGACGCGGTCGAAGCGCTTGCCGCCGGGAAAGTCGAGCACGTTGGCGTCGCAGGTGATGACTTCGACGTTGGTCAGCCGACGCTCCGCGGCGCGCGCGTCGATGAACTGCTTCTGGGTGCACGAGTTCGAGACGGCGGTGATTCGGGAGCGCGGATAGCGCTCGGCCATCCAGAGCGTGAGCGAGCCCCAGCCGCAACCGAGTTCCAGGATGTCGTCGCCGTCGCGCAGCTGCGCCCGCTCGCAGGTGAGCGCGAGCATCGCGGCCTCGGCCTCGTCGAGGCTCGTGACCCCCGGGGCGTAGTGGCAGCAGGAATACTTGAGGTGCCGGCCGAGCACCTGCTCGAAGAAGGCGGTCGGTACTTCGTAATGCTGTTCGTTCGCCTCGCGCGTCGCGACGGCGACCGGACTTTCACGCAGCCGCCCGACCAGCTGCATCAGGTGTGCCTGCTGCGCTTCGGCATTCGCCTTGCGTTCGTCGCGCAGTCTGCCGGCCAGCAGCCGACGGATGCCGATGCGGATCAGCGCGTCCGGCAGGAGGTCGCGTTCCAGCAGGGCCAGGGCGAAACCGGGTGACGCAGTCGTGGGCATGCGGACCGGTTCGCACCGCGCCGCACGCCGGATTCCGTTCAATCCGGTTCGTACAGCGCGAAGCTGCCGTATCCCACGACGCGCGAATTGTCGCCGCTCGCATCGCCGGAGGTCCGGCGGTCGAGCAGCTCGACCTGGAGGGCTTTGTGTCGCGCGGCTTCCATGAGGCCATTGAGGCCGCCGGCGCCGCAGGCCTGCGCGTCGGAGATGTCGCTACGCCGCGCGAGGATCAGTCGCGTGGTCTGCTCGTCCAAGGCCTGCGCCTCGACATAGGTGTGGTAGTGGCTCAGGTCCGTGCTGACCACGATCAACGTCTCCGGCCCGCCCCAGACGGCCTCCAGCACGCGGCAGACCTGTTCGGCCGGAGCGCTCCCGACGGCGATCGGCAGCAAGTCGAAGTCCTCGAGCACGGCCTGCAGGAAGGGCAGCTGCACCTCGAGCGAATGCTCGAGCCGGTGCGGCGCATCGTCGATGCCGGCCAGTCCGAGTTCGCGCAGTCGCTGTCGCGCCTCGTCGTGAACGCGCACGTTCCCCACCGGCGTCGAGAAATACTCGCAGGACGGCATCGCGAGGCCCCGCATCGGCACGCGATGGCTCGGCCCGAGCAGCACGACGTGCCGGATCCGCCGCGCGGCCGCGCTTTCCAGCGTGTGATACGCGGACGCGGCCACCGGGCCCGAGTAGGCATAGCCCGCATGCGGGACGACGAGCGCCTTCGGCATGCGCGCGACCGGACTGGTCGTGGCGGACAACAGCGTCCGCAACGCATGACGCAAGCCGTCTGCGTCCTTCGGGTAGTAGAGGCCGGCTGCCGAGGGGGGCCGTACGGTGAAACGATCCATGGCCAGGGCCGACATGCGAGCACCACGCGCGTCGATGCGCGACGCGTCGAAATATCCCGCGTGGCGCGACCCGGGACCAATCGTATGTATACGCATCCGGGCCCGGGCGAATTCTTACGCAAAGCCCGTAGAAGTCCCGGCCGGCGGGCGGACTAGTGCGTCAGCGACGACGGCTTGTGCGAGGCTTGGGGCGCAGCGCTGCCGGCACGTTGGCGTGCAACTCGTCGATCCACACCGTCGCCGGTGAATCGCTCGGCGCGCGCCAGTCGCTGCGCGGCGACAGCGAGCCACCGGAGCCGACCTTGGGCCCGTTCGGCATCGCCGACCGTTTGAACTGGCTGCCCTGGAAGAAGCGGCGCAGGAACACTTCGAGCCAGTGGCAGATCGTCGCGATGTCGTACTCGCGGCGCTCGGCGACGGGAACCGTGTCGGGCCACGTTCCCGCGCGCGCATCGCCCCACGCGGCGGCGGCGAGGAACGCGACCTTGCTCGGCCGGTAGCCGAACCGGCTGATGTAATAGAGGTGGAAGTCCTGCAGCTCGTACGGCCCGACGACGGCTTCCGACGACTGTTCGGGCTTGTCGCCCGCGCCGGGAACCAGCTCGGGCGAGATCGGCGTGTCGACGATGCGCGCCAGCACCTCGAGCGTGGCCGCGTCGAACTGGCGCGTCGCGATGAGCCAGCGGATCAGGTGCCGGATCAGGCTCTTCGGGACCGACGCGTTCACGTTGTAGTGCGACATGTGGTCGCCGACGCCGTAGGTCGTGAAGCCGAGCGCGAGTTCCGACAGGTCGCCGGTGCCGAGCACGATCGCGTCCTCGAGGTTCGCGAGACGGAACAGGTGCGACGTGCGCTCGCCGGCCTGGACGTTCTCGAACGTGACGTCGTGGACGGGTTTGCCTGCGGCGTAGGGGTGGCCGATGTGCGCCAGCATCAGCTCCGCCGACGGCCGGATGTCGATCTCGCGCGGCGTGATGCCGAGCGAGCGCATCAGGGCGTGCGCGTTCTCGAACGTCTGTCGGCTCGTGCCGAACCCCGGCAGCGTGTAGCCGAGGATGTCCCTGCGCGGCAGGCCGAGCCGGTCGAACGCGCGCACGGCGACCAGCGCGACCTGCGTCGAATCGAGGCCGCCGGAGATGCCGAGCACGACGCGCCTGATGCCGGTGGCCGCCAGCCGCTTGCGCAAGCCGTCTACCTGGATGTCGTAGACCTCGGCGCAGCGCTCGTCGCGCCGCGCGGGATCGGACGGCACGTAGGGGAATCGCTCGATGCGCCGGCGCAGCGACACACGGTCGGCGGGTACGTCGAGCTCGAATTCGACGCGGCGGAAGTCCTGCAGCTGTTCGCGGTGCGCCTGCACGCAATCGCCGAACGTCGTCCAGCGCATGCGCTCCTGCCGCAGGTGATCCAGGTCGACGTCCGCGAGGATGTGCCCGCCCATGAGCGGGAATCGGATCGACTCGGCCAGCCGTTCGCCGTTCTCGTAGATCAGCGCGTGGCCGTCCCAGGCGAGGTCCGTCGTGGACTCGCCGGGGCCGGCGGCCGAGTACAGGTACGCCGTGACGCACTTCGCCGACTGCGAGGCGCACAGCAGGCGCCGGTAATCGGCCTTGCCCACCGTGACGTCGCTGGCCGAGAGGTTGGCGACGACCGTGGCGCCGGCCATCGCCGCGAGCGTGCTCGGTGGCAGCGGCACCCAGACGTCCTCGCAGATCTCTATGTGCAGCACGAAGCCGGGGACGTTGGTGGCCTCGAACAGCAGCCGCGAGCCGAAGGGCACCGTCTGCCCGAGCAGGCGTATCGACGTCGAGACGGCCTGCAGGCCCGGGGCGAACTGGCGTCGTTCGTAGAACTCGCGGTAGTTCGGCAGGTAGGTCTTGGGCACGACGCCGAGCAGCTTGCCGCGGCGCAGCAGGACCGCGCAGTTGAACAGGCGGTCGTCGAGGCGCAGCGGCAGGCCGACGGCGAACGTGAGCGAGATGTCCTGGCTCGCCTCGAGCAGCGTGCGGAGCGCGCCGACCGAGGCGTCGAGCAGCGCGTCCTGCTGGAACAGGTCCTCGTTCGAATACGCCGACAGCCCGAGTTCGGGAAACACGCCGAAGACCGCCTGCTCCCCGGCTGCCTGCCGGCCTGCCTCGATGGTAGCCGCGACGTTCGTGGCCGGCGAGGCGACCTCGACGCGCGGCGTGCCGACCGCCACGCGCACGAAGCCGTGACGATAGATCGAGTGGAAGGGCAGCTCGGAAGGGCGCGGCGGGTAGAGGTGGCGGGATTCCAGGGTCGGGGGCATGTCTGTTCGCTCTTGGGCGCAGTTTCGGCCGGTCGGGCGGGACGGGCAATAGCGGAACTGCGACCGGCATCACGCCATGGTCCGTTTCGCTCCGGTTAGCGTCGCGTGCAAACCGAAAAAAGGAATCGTCGTGGCTGCCTCGTTCATCGCCCGCGCCAAGGGACTGCTTGGCCTGCCGGACCCGTCCAGCGAGTCGGTTAAGCCGCTTGCGAAGCAAGTCGCCTCCCACCATGCCGTCTCGATCGCGACCGGCCCGCGCTGCTGTGCGGCCGCCCGGGCCCTGCGCGGCGAGCGCTTCCTGTCGCGCGAGGCGCCGAAGCTGCCGCTCAAGGAGTGCGATCGGGACGATTGTGCCTGCCGCTACGAGCACTACCAGGACCGCCGCCAGGGCTTGCGTCGCGCCCGCGACATGGGCGTGGCGATCGACGGCTGGATCGAGACCGACAAGCGCGGCAAGCAGATGCGCGGCCGGCGCAAGGCCGACCAAAGAAAATAGAGAAAATAGGGACACTCCGAATTTCCCAGACGGAAAATTCGGAGTGTCCCTATTTTCCGACCGCGGCGTCGCCGACGAACGGGTTGCTGCGGCGCTCCTGCCCGAAGGTCGACATCGGCCCGTGCCCCGGCACGAAGCGCACGTCGTCGCCGAGCGGAAACAACTTGTCGCGGATCGCCCCGACCAGCGTGTCGTAATCGCCGCCCGGAAAGTCCGTGCGCCCAATCGAGCCCTGGAACAGCACGTCGCCGACGAACGCGAGCTTGTCGGCCGCGGAGTAGAAAACGACGTGGCCCGGCGTGTGGCCGGGACAGTGGCGCACCTCGAACTCGACGTCGCCCACGCTCACACGGTCGCCGTCGTCGAGCCACCGGTCGGGCTCGAACGTCGCGCAGTGGCCGAAGCCGAACATGCGGCCCTGCTCCGCGAGCCCGTCGATCCAGAACTTGTCGCCCTTGTGCGGCCCGACGATCGGCAGCGATGCGCGGCGCGCGAGCTCCGCGGTCGCGCCCGCGTGGTCGATGTGCGCGTGCGTCAGCAGGATCTTCGTGAGCTTCACGCCGTGCTTGTCGACCTCGGCGAGCACCTTGTCGAGGTCACCCCCCGGGTCGATCACGGCGCCCTCCTGTGTCCGCGTGCACCAGACGAGCGAACAGTTCTGCGCGAAAGGCGTGACGGGGATGACGACCGCCTGCACGTCAGCGGCCCTCGCCCGCCGCGGCCTGCGCCGTCACCGGAGCGCTGCTGCTGGTGCGCACGCCGCCCATCAGCGCGATACGCATCCCTTCCTCGACCGTCAGCGACGTCGGCTCGACCAGCTCGCGCGGCAGGAACACCGTGTAGCCGCCTACCATGTAGCTCATCGGCAGGTAGACGGCGACCGTTTCCTCGGCCGCGGCCGAACGGCGCAGCATCTCGCCGGACTCGGCGGTGACGAAGCCGATCACCTTGCCGGGCCCGAACGGCACGAGCACGACGCGACGCAGGTCGCTGCCGTGGCCCGAGGACGGGAAGAAGCGCATGAAATCGCGGATCGCGAGGTAGATGGTCTTCACGACCGGGATGCGCGCGAAAAACTTGTCCGAGAGCCGCAGGGCGCGGTTCACCAGGTAGGCGTTGACCGCGAGCCCGACGAAATACAGCAGCACGAGGCCCGCGAGCAGGCCGAGCCCGGGCCAGTAGTACGGCTCGGGCACGAACAGCGCGATCACGCTCGAGAACAGGCGCTCGGCCGACACGGCGAGCCAGTAGACGACGTAGACCGTGAGGCCGAGCGGCAGGATCGCGACGAGCCCCTTCAGTACGGTATTCCAGATCTTGCGCATCGTGCCGTCGCCTCGAAAGTGGCGCGAGTATAGCCGCGTGGGCGCAGGTATGATTCCGCGTGACGACGATTCCGAGCTCGATGCGCCACCCCGCCGATTCCCGTGCCCCCTTGCGGATGCTTTTCGTCGCCGCGCTGCTCGTCGGCGCGGCGGGGGGCGCCGTCGCACGCGACAAGCCTTATCTGCCGCCCGAGGTCGAGCAGGTGCTCACGCGGCGCAAGGTGCCGCCGACCAGCCTGAGCGTGTACGTGCGCGAAGTGGACCGCGAGGAGCCCGTCGTCAGCTTCAACTCGACCGTCTCCCGCAATCCGGCCTCGACGATCAAAGTGCTGACGACGTTCGCCGCGCTCGAGACGCTCGGGCCGGCGTACACCTGGCGCACGCGCGCGTACGCAACCGGGCCGGTCCGGGACCAGGTACTCGAGGGCAATCTCGTGCTGGTGGGCGGCGGCGACCCGTTCATGACCGCCGAGCGCTGGTGGAGCTTCGTCAATGGCCTGAGGCAGGCCGGCATACAGCGCATCTCCGGCGACGTGCTGATCGACAACGCCTATTTCACGCCGCAGGGCGACGACCGCGCCGCCTTCGACAACCGCCCCTTCAGTACCTACAACGTGCTGCCCGACGCGCTGCTCGTGAATTTCCAGACGGTGACGATCAACGCGGTGCCGGACGTCGCGACCGGCACCGTGCGCGTCAGCGCGAATCCCTGGCCCGCGAACCTTGCCCTGGACAGCAACGTGCGGCTCGACCCGGGGCCGTGTCGACGCGGATCGGGCGGCATCTCGATCGGCATGCCCGAGGGCGCGATGGGCAGTCGCATCGTGCTCTCCGGACGCTACGCCGCCGGCTGCGGGCAGTTCGCAACCTCCCGCGCGGTCATGAAGGCGCCCGATTATGCGTTCGGGCTGTTCAAGACGTTCTGGCAGCAGGCTGGCGGTACGCTCGAGGGCACGATGCGGGTCGGCACGCTGCCGCCGGACGCCAAACTGCTCTACACGCACGACTCGCTCACGCTCGCCGAGGTGATCCGGCTCGTCAACAAGTACTCGAGCAACGCGATGGCCCGCACGGTGTACCTCACACTCGGCGCAGAGCGCTACCCGGGTCGTCCCGCGACGACGATGGCGAGCCGCGAGGCGGTCGACGATTTCCTCGCGAGCCACGACATCGAGATCGCCGACCTCGTGATCGAGAACGGCTCCGGGCTGTCGCGCAACGAGCGCATCACGGCCGCGGGCCTCGCCGACGTCCTGCTCGCGGCCTGGAAGAGCCCGTACATGCCCGAATTCGCAGCGTCGCTGCCGCTTTCGGCCACCGACGGCACGCTCAAGCGGCGGTTCCGGTCGGCGGAGATGCAGGGCCGGCTGCGCATGAAGACCGGCTCGCTCGCCGACGTCACCGCGCTGGCGGGCTACGTCAATGCGGCGAGCGGCAAGACCTTCGTGACCGTCGTGATCCTGAACCATCCCACGGCGTCCCAGGGCGCCGGCGAGGCGATCCAGACCGCGCTGGTCGAGTGGGTTTTCGGCCAGTAGCGCTGCCCCTCATCCTTTGGTCGAATGCAGTCGGAGCGGGCGGGGCGCGCCGCTATACTCGACGCTTCCGGTCACGAGGGCGGGCGCAAGCCCGGCAGCCATGGCCTACGATACGAACAACATCTTTGCGCGGATCCTGCGCGGCGAGATCCCGGCCCACAAGGTGTTCGAGGACGCGCACACGCTCGCCTTCATGGACGTGATGCCGCAGGCCGACGGCCACACGCTCGTGATTCCGAAGCATCCTGCCGAAAACCTGTTCGACTTGCCCGGGGAAGAACTCTCCGCGACCATCCTCGCGACCCAGCGCGTCGCCCGTGCCGTGCGCAAGGCATTCGACTCGCCGGGGATCATGATCGCGCAGCTTAACGGGACGGCCGCCGGGCAAAGCGTGTTCCACGTCCATTTCCACGTCGTGCCGCGCTTCGCAGGCATCGACCTGCGGTTTCACGCGCGCGAGATGGCCGACCATGCAATCCTGGCCGCGCACGCGGAGCGCGTGCGCGCCGCGCTCGACTGAACGAACGATTGACGCGACCCGCGCAGGCGGGGACAAAAGGGGGACTCGATCATGCACAAGGCCCTGTACGACGTACCCGCGGAATTCGGCGCGCGTGCCCGCTACCGCAAGGACGACTACGAGAAGCTCTACGCCGAGTCGGTCAGCGACCCGGAAGGGTTCTGGGGGCGCATGGGCCAGAGGCTCGACTGGGTGCAGCCGTATACGAAGGTCAAGGACGTCAGCTTCGACGCGCGCGACTTCCGCATCCGCTGGTTCCACGACGGCAAGCTCAACGTCGCGTACAACTGCCTCGATCGCCAGCTCGCGACGCGCGGCGACAAGGTCGCGTTCATCCACGAGGGCGACGACCCGGCGGAATCCGCGAAGATCACCTATCGCGAGCTCTATCACCGCGTCTGCAAACTCGCCAACGCGCTCAGGAGCCTGGGGGTCGGCAAGGGCGACCGCGTCACGATCTACCTGCCGATGATCCCGGAGGCGGCCGTGGCCATGCTGGCCTGCGCGCGCATCGGCGCGATCCACTCGGTCGTCTTCGGCGGCTTCTCGCCGGATTCGCTGGCCGGCCGCATCTCCGACTGCGCCTCCACGATCGTGATCACCGCCGACGAGGGCATCCGCGGCGGCAAGAAGGTCCCGCTCAAGGCCAACGTGGACCAGGCCCTGTCGGCGCCGGGAACCGAGACCGTCGAACACGTGCTCGTGGTCAAGCGAACGGGGGCTCCGGTGGCGATGTACCACCGCGACCGCTGGTACTCCGAGGTCGTCGACGCGCAGCCGGACGAGTGCCCGTGCGAGCCGATGGACGCGGAGGACCCGCTGTTCATCCTCTACACGTCGGGCTCCACCGGCAAGCCGAAGGGCGTGCTGCACACGACCGGCGGCTACCTCGTCTACGCCGCGCTCACGCACGAAGCCGTGTTCGACTTGCGCGAGGACGACGTTTACTGGTGCACGGCCGACGTCGGCTGGGTCACCGGCCACAGCTACGTGGTGTACGGCCCGCTCGCCAACGGTGCGACGTCCCTGGTGTTCGAGGGCGTGCCGAATTTCCCCGACCCGGGCCGGTTCTGGCAGGTCTGCGACAAGCACCAGGTCACGATCTTCTACACGGCGCCCACGGCGCTGCGTGCCCTGATGCGCGAGGGCGAGGCGCCGGTCAGGAAGCATTCGCGCGCCAGTCTGCGGCTGCTCGGGACGGTTGGCGAACCGATCAATCCGGAAGCGTGGGAGTGGTATCACCGTGTCGTCGGCGACGGCCGCTGCCCGATCGTCGACACGTGGTGGCAGACGGAGACCGGCGGCATCCTGATCACCCCGCTGCCCGGCGCGATCGCGCAGAAACCGGGCTCGGCGACGAAGCCGTTCTTCGGCGTGCAGCCCGCGATCGTCGACAACGACGGCCACACGCTCGAAGGCGCCTGCGAGGGCAACCTCGTGCTCGTCGACAGCTGGCCGGGCCAGATGCGAACGGTGTTCGGCGACCACCAGAGGTTCATCGACACGTATTTCCGCACCTTCCCGGGCAAGTATTTCACCGGCGACGGCGCGAAGCGCGACGCGGAAGGCTACTACTGGATCACCGGCCGCGTCGACGACGTGCTCAACGTCGCCGGCCATCGCCTCGGCACGGCGGAGATCGAAAGCGCGCTGGTCGCGCACCGCCTCGTCGCCGAGGCCGCGGTCGTCGGCTGTCCGCACGACATCAAGGGACAGGGCATCTATGCCTACGTCACGCTCGTGCTCGATGCCGAGCCCACGGAGGGGTTGCGCAAGGAGCTGCGCGAGTGGGTGCGGCGCGAGATCGGCCCGATCGCGACGCCCGATTACATCCAGTGGGCGCCGGGATTG
>DASSJN010000122.1:0-4090 GCA_035691185.1 Steroidobacteraceae bacterium | reverse complement strand
GGACGGGACGCAACTGCTCGGGCGCACGGCCACTCGGTCTCAAGGGAAAACTCCAAAGGGGGAAGAATGTCCAGTGTCCAGTGTCCAGTGTCCGGTCGGAAGCGGCTTCGCCGCGCGCCGACGCAGTCGGCTTCCGACTGAACACTGGCCACTACACACTAGACACTGATTTCAGGGTCCCAGCCACCGTATCGCGGCCGCGGAGGTATTGTCGGCGTACGGCGCCGAGCTCGTCACGGCGCGTTCGCCGAGTTCGGCGAGCGCTTCGCGCAGCTCGCGGCGCGGCTCCCCGCTCAGCGAAGCGATCTGCTCCTCGTCGAGGCCCGACCACAGCCCGTCCGAGCAGAGCATGAGGACGTCGCCGGGTTGCAGCGCGCGGCGCCCGCTCAGCGTCATCTCGGGCAGCGCGGGATCGCCGCCGATGCAGCACTCGACGTAGTTGCGCATCGGGTGACCCTGCGCCTGCCGCTCGGTGATCCTGCCCGCGCGCAGCAACAGCTCGACGTGCGAATGGTCGCGCGTGCGCTCGAATACCCTGCCGGCGCGCAACTGGTAGACGCGGCTGTCGCCGACGTGCGCCCAGTAGGCGCTGCTGCCCTGCACGAGACACACGGCGCAGGTGGCCCGCGGCCGGATCTCGGGCGGCAGGCCGTTGCCGAGTGCGACGACGGCATCGTGTGCCCGGCCGACGGTCAGGTGCAGGAAACCGTCCGGATCGAACAGTGGACGGCTCGTTTCCCAGAATTCGTTCAGGATCGTGCGGATCGCGACTTCGGCCGCGCGGGCACCCTCGGCGTGGCCGCCCATGCCGTCGACCACCGCGAGAAGCACCGTGCCGTCGGCGTCAGCGATGGCGACACGATCCTGGTTTTCCTCGCGATGCCCGATGAGGCTCAGGTCCGCATGCTCGATCTGCAAGGGACGCTCCGGCCGCCCGTTGTCGTGTAGACTTATCAAGGGTTTATAGCATTTGGCGCCGCGCACATACAGCTTCGCGCCGCGTCGGTTTTTTTTCCAGTCCAGCCGAGAAACGCTCCCGATGATCCGCAGCATGACCGGCTTCGCGCGACGCGAACGCCAGGGACCCTGGGGCACGCTCACCTGCGAACTCCGCGCGGTCAACCACCGCTACCTCGAACTCTCGCTGCGCATGCCCGAGGACCTGCGCGCCATCGAAAACGATGCCCGACAGGCGATCTCGGCAGCCCTGCGTCGTGGCAAGGTCGATGCCGGGCTCTACCTGCGCGGCGCTCCTGCCCAGGCCGGCTCGATCGAGATCAACCGGCCGCTCGTCGAACAGGTGGCTCGCGCCGCGACCGAAGTCGGCGGCATCGCGGGCGGCGCCCTTGCCTCGGTGAGCCCGCTCGACCTGTTGCGCTGGCCGGGAGTGCTCCGGGAATCGGAGAAGGACCTGCAGCCGGTGCAGGCCGCGGCCATCGAACTGCTGCTCGAGACCGTCGACGACCTGAACGAGTCGCGCGCGCGCGAAGGCGCACGGATTCGCGAGATGCTGCTCGGGCGGTGCGAATCGCTGCAGCAGTGCGTCGCGCTGCTGCGCGCACGGTTGCCGGAGATCAGTTCGCGCATCCGCGCGCGCGTGGCGGAGCGGGTGGCGCAGCTCGGCACGCAGGTGGAGCCCGCGCGGCTCGAGCAGGAACTCGTGCTGCTCGCCTACAAGATGGATTTCGAGGAAGAGCTCGACCGCCTCGGCAGCCACGTGGCCGAGACCATGCAGGTGCTCGACGCGAAGGAGCCCGCGGGTCGCCGCCTCGACTTCCTGATGCAGGAACTCAACCGCGAGGCGAACACCTTGTCGTCGAAGTCGCAGGATGCGGATACGACGCGCGCCGCGGTCGACATGAAGGTGCTCATCGAGCAGATGCGGGAGCAGGTCCAGAACGTCGAATGACCCGGGCGTCCGCCCGGCTCAGGTCGGGCCCAGCGGCAGGCTCGGCGCCGGCATGAGGCCCGACTCGCGAATGACGCGGATCACTTCCTGCGCCGTGTCGACCCGGTGGATGAAGTGCAGGTCTTCGATGCTGATCGTGCCCTCGTGGAGCATGGTGTCATTCACGAACGCGACGAACTTCCGCCAGAACGTGCCGCCCACCGCGATCAGCGGGAAGCGCTCGAGCTTGTTCGTCTGCATCAGCGTCGCGATCTCGAAGGCCTCGTCGAGCGTGCCGAAGCCGCCCGGCATCACGACGAACGCGGTCGAATACTTCACGAGCATGACCTTGCGCGCGAAGAAGTGCTGGAACAGGATGAACTTGTCGAGGTAGCGGTTCGGCTTCTGTTCGCGCGGCAGCCGGATGTTGCAGCCGAGGCTCAGGCCGCCCGCTTCCTTCGCGCCGCGGTTCGCCGCCTCCATGATGCCGCCGCCCCCGCCTGTCAGCACCGCGAAACCCGCGCGTGCGAGCTCGGCGCCGATTTCGCGGGCGACCCGGTAGTACGGGTGGTCCTCCGTGAATCGCGCGGAGCCGAAGACCGTCACGCACGGCTGGTCGAAGTCGAACGTCTCGAAGCCGCGCAGGAACTCGAGGAAGAACCGGACGGCACTCTCGAGGTCGGCCTCGCGGTTGCGCCGGCCGGCGAGGAAGACCTTCTCCGCGCCTTCGACGTAGCCGAGCAGCGATGTCTCGATGTCGTGATCACTCCTGGGTTTGCTCATGTCGTGCAACGATAGTCTCGCCAATCGCGCCGGGCGTCCGTAGTTCTGGCAGACCGCGCCGCGCAGGCGACGTCCACGTTCCTCGTGCCGCGGACTTCCTCGCCGAGGCAGGTTCACTGCCTCATAATCGCCACCGCCCCGCGAGGCCGCGACCCATCGCGCCAGTCCAGTCAGCCACCCACCGACGGAACGACCGCTTGAGCACCCCGCCCCCGCCGCGCCGCGGCCGCCTTTACGTGATCGCCGCACCCTCGGGCGCGGGCAAGACCTCCCTGGTCCGCGCGCTCATGCAGCGCGAGCCTTCGCTGCGGTTCTCGATCTCGTACACGACGCGCCAGCAGCGCCCGGCCGAGACGCACGGGCACGACTATTTCTTCGTCACGCAGGGCGAGTTCGAGGCGATGGTGGCGCGCGGCGAGTTCCTAGAACACGCCCGCGTGTTCGACAACCACTACGGCACCTCGCGCGCCCAGGTCGAGGCCTCGCTGCGGGCGGGGCAGGACCTGATCCTCGAGATCGACTGGCAGGGCGCGCAACAGATCCGGCGCGCGATGCCGGAGTCCGTGTCGATTTTCATCCTGCCGCCGTCTCGGCTGGAACTGGAGCGGCGCCTCAGGGGCCGGGGCACGGACGGCGAGGACGTGATCCAGCGCCGGTTGCGGGACGCCGCCTCCGACATGACCCACTGGGACGAATTCGACTTCGTGGTCGTCAACGACGAGTTCGAGCGGGCGCTGGACGACCTGCTCGGCGTGGTCCGCGGCACCCAACCGGAGCGTGCCGCGGCCGCGAGACCCGGGTTGGCGGAATTCGCTGCCCGCCTGACGGCGGCGGGAGGGGACAGGGGGTAGGAGTTAGGCGTCAGTTACGGAAGGCGGCGCCGTTCCTGCCTGTCCCCTCCTCCTGTCCCCTATCCCCTTCTCTCCTGTTATGCTTTCGCCCCTTTCCCTTTGTGATCAGCTCCAACCCATGGCCCGTATCACCGTCGAAGACTGCCTGCAGAACGTCCCGAACCTGTTCCAGCTGGTGCTCGTGGCGGCCCGCCGCTCGCGCAAGCTCGCGAACGGCGCCGAAGCGACGCTCGAGTGGGAGAACGACAAGCCGACGGTGCTCGCCCTGCGTGAGATCGCGGCCGGCCACGTCGGGGTCGAAATCCTCGAAGAGCCGGACCTGCCCCCCGCGCCGCCGCCCGAACTCCTGCCGGAACCGGAGTTCATGGGCGAGTTCCGCGCGCCGCAGATCGGCCTGGGAGACTGACCCGGGCCCGCGCCTGATCCCTCATGGACGTCACGTCTTCCCTGCGCAGCCTGCTGCCCTACGGAAGACGGTCCATAGGGATCAACCAGCTCATCTCGAAGCTCGAGACCTACCTGCCGCCCGACCAGGTCGAGCGGGTCCAGGAAGCGTACGACTTCGCGT
>DASSJN010000121.1:0-11572 GCA_035691185.1 Steroidobacteraceae bacterium | reverse complement strand
ACCAGGCTCAGCGAGCCCGGGACGAAGGACCCCTGGGTGTTCAGCGCGTCGAGCTCGGCCTGGTAGGTCACGATCAGGCGGTTCCCCGGTGCGAGCGCGGCCGCCTGCGTCAGCATTTCGAGCGTCAGCGTGCAGGTGGGGTCGCCTGCAAAGGTCACGCTGAAGTCCGTGCCCGCCACCAGCGCGGACCCGACCGCAGTGACACCGTCCGCGAGGTACATCTGCGCGGTCACCTGGGTCGGCGCGGCGTCACACATGCCCGACGTCGCCGTGTTCGGCAGCCGGTCGGTGATCGTCAGGCCCCAGGCCGTGCCAAGGCTCGGGTTGTGGACATTGAGCGTGAACGTCGCGGGGATGCCGAGACTCATGTCGGCCGGGCCGCTCTTGTCGAGCGTGAGCTGGTTGGGCGCGACGATCGTCATCGGCGCCGTCGTGCCGGGGCCGCCCGGGCGCTGCGTCGCGGCGTTGCCGTTCGTGCGGTTGAACAGGTACGAGGCCGTGTTCGTGAACAGCAGTCCGGCCACGTTGGTCGGCGTGTTCTCGAGCTGCACGGCGATTTCGACGGTGACCTGCTCGCCCGCGGGGATGTCGATGCCGGTCGTCGTGTCGGCGATGATCAGGTTGGTCGCCGTACCGATGTTCACGGGCGTCCACGGCTGCGAGCCCGCGATCTTCGTGACGCTGACGAAGCGCAGGTCCGCGGCCGAAGCCGTCAGGTCGTCGAGGATCCGTACGTCGTACAGCGGGAACGTGAACGGCGTCGACGGCAGGGTGATGCGGTAGCGGAACACCTCGCCGATCGACGCGGTCGACTGCGTGTTGGCCTTGGCGAGCGCCGACGGGCTCGGCAACGCGATCACGACGCGGGTCGGGTCCTCGTCGCCGGCCACGAGCGGGTCGGCCTGGCCGTTGACGTACGGATCGTCGCTGAGCGCGAACGGCGTGCCGCCGACGAGCACCTGCGCCTGGTTCGAGACGATCGTGTCCTCGAGCAGCGTCGAGGCGAGCGTCACGTCGAACTGCAGCAGCAGCTGGCTGCCGGGCGCCAGGTTCAGGTTGCCGATGTCGATGAGTCCGGTGCCACGCGTGCCGCCGGTCGCGCTGCTGTTGTTCACGGCGCCGCCCGGCAACGCACTGACCAGGCTCAGCGAACCCGGAACGAACGAGGCCTGGCCGTTCAGCGCGTCGAGCTCGTCCTGCAGGCGGAAGTTGTTGAGGCCCTGCGTCGTCGTCTGCAGACGCAGCGTGTAGCGCAGTCGATGGCCCGGCTGGGCGGTCGTCGTCGGGTCCGCGCCGCTCGTCAGGTTGGCCACGGTCTTTTCGAAGAAGTAGCCGGTGATGGCGACCAGGACGGTGTGGTCGTCCTCGTGGTCGAGCGTGCCGGGCGTGCCGTTCGTGAGCGTGCGCGTGTAGGGCACGCGGCCCGCGATGCTGCCCTCGCCGTTGAACCACTCGATCGCGCCGGCGACGTTGGTGAGCGTCACACCGTCCTGGGTGCCGGCATCGAGCCGCGTCCGGTACGTGAGGACCAGGCGCTCGTCGGCGCCGACCGTGGCCTTGGCGCTCAGCGCGGTGAACGTGAGTTCACAGGTGGGTGCGCCGGCGTATCCGAGCGAATAGTCCGTGCCTGCCGCGAGCGGCCCCTTGCCCGCCACCGGCGTGACGCCGTCCGCGGCGAAGACCTGCGCGCTCAGGATTTCCGGCGTCTGGTCGCACATGCCGCCGGCCGGGCCGTCGGGCAGCCGATCGAGCAGTTTCACGTTCCAGGCGTCCGTGAGCCCCGTGTTGTGCGCATCGATCGTGAACGTGCCCCACTGGCCGAGGGTCATCGTCGCCGGCCCGGTCTTGGTCACGGACATCTGCGGCACCGCGATCGTGAGCGGCGGCGAAATGCCCGATTCGCCGGGCAGCGGCTCGTAGAATTGCCCGTCGATGAGCCGGCCGAAGTCCCACTTGGCCGTGTTGACGAACGTCTTCCCGGGCGAGTTGTTGGCCGTGTCCCGAAGCACGACCGTGACGTCGATCATGATCTGGCGCGTGGCCGGGATGATCGGGAAGCCGTCGAACGTGAGCACGCCGCTCCCGTTCCCGTCCGAGAACGAGTGTGGCACCGGGTCGCCGGTGTCCTCCCAGTAGGCGACGTGACTCAGGTAGGTGAGGTCGACGCCCGTCGCATTGAGGTCGTCGACGATCGTGGTGCCGTGCAGGTCGTCGAGCGATCCGCTGTCGTTGATGACCTCCCCGGTGAACGGGTCCCACATGACCGGCATCGTGAGCGTGTAAGTGAAGGGCACGCCGATCGTCGCCGTGGTCTGCCCCTCCGGGGTCTGCTTGTCGATCTTCTCCACCGGGATGAAGAGGCTCCGGCATTGCGGATGGAGGAGAAGGCTGTTGGCGATCGTGCCGTTCGTGAACCAGAGCCGGTGATTGTGGATATGGTTGTCGTTGCACGACATCTGGCCGGTGAAGTAAACGTTATTGAAGATGATCAGGTACCGCTGCGAACTCGGATCGCCAGGATCGGTATCGAAGTTGACGTTGGAGTCGAACGGGTTGGCCTGCGTATAGTTCTGGACCCTGCAGTCCTGGTCGATGTTGAGCTGAACCGGCGGGACCGTTCCGGCAGCGCCGTCGAGCACGCCGTTGTAGTCGGAGCAGTCTTCCGCGTGCGCGCCGAAGGCCGCCCCCAGCAACAGCACGAGGCAGGCCAGCCAGAGCCGTAGCCAGCGGCCGATTCCCTTCGCGTCGATGTCGTTGCCAGCAGTCATGTACGCCCTCGTTCCACTCACCGCGCGATGCGATCGCAAGGGGTCCGAGGCAGCCCGTTCGTGGGTCTGGATTTCGGCGGTCCCGCTGTCGTGGGGCCCTGCGGGCCCGGTAGACCGGTGACTTTGCGTCGCCACCTTTCGATGGCTTTGCCCTTGTCAAAATCGCGTCGAGTTCAGCTCGTCAGTTCGTTGCAGCTCCCTGCAGTGTGCAGTGCCGGTCGGCGGGTCACGCCGCCGGCAGGAAGTCGATCGGGTAGACGATGGTCAGCGCCTGCACGCCGTCCTTCGCGCCGAAGTTGATCGTGCGCACGCGGTCGACCACCTGCGCCGTCAGATCCGGCGCGTTCATGTCCGACGCCTGCAGCGCGCACATGGAGACCGAGCCGTCGGGCTCGATCGTCAGCCGCAGCACCATCTGGCCGCGCAGCGTCGGGTCCTTGCGCAGCTCGCGGTTGTACAGCCGGTAGAGCGCCGCCTTGTAGCGGTCGAACACGATCTGGATTTCCTCGTCGGTGCGCGAGAGTCCCGCACCGCTGCCGGCGCGCGGACGGTCGCCGCCGGCGCCGGTGCCATCGCCGCCGCCACCGCCGCCCCCGCCGATCGAGCTGGTCATGCGCCCGACCTGCACGCCGTGCAGGCCGCCGGCACCACCGCCGCCACCGCCGGCGCCCGTGCCGCCGCCGCGGCCGGCATTGCGGCTCAGCGACGCCAGGTTGATGCCGCCGCTCGAGCCGGGCGCGTTCGTCGTCAGCATCGAGCGGGTCGTCGGCTCGCCGGCCGCGTCGCCGACGTCGGTGAAGCGCGCGTCGCGCCCGAGACGAGGCGTGACCTTGTCGTCGGCGAGGCTCGCGAACTTCTCCTTGAAGGCGAGGATGCCCGCCTTCTCGGGAGTCTTCTGCGGATCCGGGCGGACCGCGGCCGTCGCCGGCTGATCCTGCTTGCGCGGGCTGTCCTTCGGTTGCTGCGCGAGCTTCTGCTCCGGTTCTTCCGGCTTGCTCTGATCGGGCTTCTGTTTCTCGAGCTCGGGCTCCTTCGGCTTGGCCTCCTCGACCTTGCGCGGCGGTGGGACGGGCTTGGCCTGCTCCTGGCGCACGAGTTCGACGAGGCGCGGCGGAACCGCGTCCACCCGGAACGGCTCCGGCAAGGGTAGGTCGATCATCGGCAGCAGCGCGCCGAGCAGCAGGCTGAGCGCGAGCGCGGCCGCCAGCGACCGGCGGAATCGTCGGTCGTCCTCGCCCCCGCGGGCCCAGGCCATGGCCTGTGCGCGGCGCGGAACGGGGCTGATCTCGCGCTCGACGACCCACTCGAGCTTGCGACGCTCTTCCTGCTGCTGAGCGTGGTAGAGGTCGTCGCCCAGGATCTCGAGTTCCGTTTCGTGCGCTGCGATCGCATCGAGCGCGCTCCGCCGACGCGAGTCGATTTCGGCGAGCTGCGCCTGGAACACGGAGACACGCCCGCGCACTTCGCGCAGGTGCGCCTCGACGTCGACCGGCGGTCGGCGCTGGCCCCAGAAGAGATCCGCCACCCCGAGTTCGCCGAGGCGCTCGAGGCTGCCGCAGGCCTGGTCGAGCAGTTCGTACTGCTGGCGGCGCGGCGCGAGGCCCTCGAGTTCGCCTTCGACGCGATCGAGGACGTCGCCCGCTTCCTGCAGCCGTGCGCGCACGCGCGCGACCTCTGCCCGGAGCGCCTCTTCCTGTTGCTGAGTGTTGTTTACGTCCACGTGTTCACGCCCTCGTCACGAGGTTTGGGTGGTGGCTTTCTGCACCACGGCCAGGGAGACGCGCGTGTAGCCCTGGCCCGTGCACGTGGACATGATCTTCTTGACCACGCTGAACGGCACGGACTTGTCGGCGAGCACGGTCACTTCCTGGCTCTCGGCCACGGCCTGCGTGCTGAGGCCGATCACGTTGCCGCTCAGTTCGGCGAGACGCACGCTGATTGGCGCGATCTCCTGGTCCTGCATGGCCTCGATGTCGGCCACGCGCGCGACCGGGACGCCTTGCACCAGCACGTCCTCCTTGCCGACGAAGATCACCACGGTCTCGCGCGGCTTGGCCTCGACGACGGAATCGGGCAGGGTGATCTGCTTCGGCTGCTGCAGCACTTCGGTCGTGGCCGAATTGACCAGCAGGAAGAAGACCAGGATCGTGAAGACGTCCATGAGCGACGTCAGATTGAGCTTGGGCAGGTTGCGCTGCTTGCGGGCCATGCGCTCCATGCGCTGGAGGCGTCGAGAGGTCTTCATGGCGCATCTCCGATCGAAATCGCCGTGAACAGGTCGGCGCGGGTCGTCTGGTCGCCCGTGCGCGTCTCGACGCTGCGCACGGTGTCCATGACCTGGATGAGGTGGTCGTACTGGATGTCGGGCTCGAGCAGCACGGATGCGTCGCTCTTCTGCGGGTACTCGTTCTTGATCGCGACGAGGTATTCGGACAGCTTCGGCAGGTCGTAGCCGCCGCCGACCTTCGGGATCGCCGCGATCACCTGCGAACCGTCCATGATCTCGAGGCCCGCCTCGCGCACGACCACCTCGACGCGGAACGTCGGTTCGGTCGGCGCCGAGCCCTTCGCACTCGGCAGGTCGAGTTCGACGATGGTGATCCGCGAGAACACCGCAGTGATGAGCAGGAACGGCACCAGCACGACCATCAGGTTCATGAAGGTGGTCATGTCGAGTTCCGGCGTCTCCTTCTGTCGGCGCCGGTAATGGTGTGCTTTGGCCATGCTCGTTACACCGTGCTCGTGTGGGGGCTCGCCGTGATCAGACCGCGGCCTGGCGCTTGGCCATCGCCGTGATCACGTTCAGTGCCTTGACGGACGCCATCTCGAGGCTGTCGACGATCTCGCCCGTCTTGGCCGTCAGCACCGAGTGCGTGACCAGCAGCGGGATCGCGACGACGAGGCCGAACGCGGTCGTGTTCATCGCGACCGAGATGCTCGCCGACAGCAGGTCCGCCTTCTCGGCCGGGTTCGCGTTGGCGACCGCCGTGAACGCCTGGATCAGGCCGATGATCGTGCCCAGCAGGCCGAGCAGCGTGGCAATGTTCGCGCCGAGCGCCACGTAGCCGGTGCGCTTCTCGAGCTGCGGGATGATCTCCATCATGCTCTCTTCCATCGCGATCTCGATGTCCTCGCGTCTCCGCACGGCGCCCTGCCGTGCCAGGCCCATCGACAGCAGGCGCGAGACCGTGGAGTCGTCCTTGCTCGTCATTTCGCGCGCCTTGTCGAAGTCGCCGCTGGCGAGCGCCGGCTGCAGCCGGTTCCACATGCTCTCGTTCTTGCGCCGGATCAGCGTCAGGGTCACGTAGCGTTCGATCGCGATCGCCAGACCCACGGCGAACACGACCAGGATCGGGTACATGAATGCACCCCCCGAGACGAAGAACTTCACCACCGAGTAGAAACTTTCCATCGTCGAACCCTCCTCAACCTATCGAATCAAGTGCCGACATCCCGGCGCGCCCCCATGGCGCGCAGGTCGCTCGCCTCATTTCGAGCGAATTTCGTAATACGACAGCTCGCGCAGGAACACGTCCTTGTCGACCGGCTGCCGCGAGTCGTCGAGCAGCGTGTCGAGGCCGGATGCGTCGCCGATCTCGGAACTCTTCCAGGGCACGATCACCAGCGCCTTGGGCGCCTCCTGGTTGCCGAGGATCGACATGCCCGAGATCACTTTGGCGCCACCGTCGGTCTTGCTGGCCTTGGCCGCGGCGGCCTCCGTCGCCTTGGCCACGGGCTCGCCCTGCGGCGCGTCCTGCGCCGCGGCGGCGTGCGCACAGAGCAGCAGCCACGGCAGCATCGTCAATCGCATGTTCATGGGGCCTCCTGGCGACCGGCGCGATTGCGCAGATCGGCGATCCACTTCGTGGCCTGCTCGTCGTCGGGCACGGCGCGCGCGTAGGCCTCGTAGTGTTCGAGCGCGCAGGCCGGGTCCCCGAGGTACAGGTCGCAGAGGATCGCCAGGTTCCTGTGGGCGAAATGGAACTCGGGAAACAGCTTGAGCGCCGACTCGTAGCTCGCGCGCGACTCGGCGAACTGGCCCTTGCGGCGCTGCACCAGGCCGAGTTCGTTGTGTGCACCCGGGTGTCGCGGGTTCAGTTCGAGTGCGCGCCGCAGGCTCGCCTCGGCGCGCTCGAGGTCGCCGGTGCGGGCATAGGCGATGCCGAGGTCGATGTGCGCGGCTGTGACATCCGGCGCCTGCTCCGTCACCTTGAGCAGCAGCGCGATGCCGGGGGCGTACTTCTGCTCCTCGAGCATGCGCACGGCGGTCTCGTAGTCCGCTCGCACCTCGGCACTCACGCGCACGCGCTGCGTGATCGTGAAGCCGCCCGGGTCCTGCTGGACCTCGACGCGCGCCGCGCGCCGGGGCTCCTTGCTCGGCGTCGCCGACGCCTGCGCGACGATCGCAAGCGTGAGCGAGAGGCACGGCACCACCGTGCCGAGCACGCGTCGCCGACGGCTCGCCTCAGGGATGCGTCGCATGGGCCACCACCTCGTCGCCGGTGTTCGTCGGTTGCGTCTGCGTCGTCTGCGCGGGCACCGTCTGCGCAGGCTCGCCCGGAGGGAGCTCCGTGGTCTCCGGTGGGCTCTCGCTTTCGGGCGCCGCCGGCACCGGCAGCTGCGCCGAGGGCAGGCGGTACGCGTAGCTCTCCATCGAGCCTAGGAACCCGCCGCTCAGCTCGACCTTCGCATAACGGCCCGGCATCAGCTCGGCCAGCCGGCCGAGGCTCTTCTCGGTCCAGGGGTTGAACACGCCCGCCTGCAGCAACTCCAGGTTCTTCTCGTGCACGCCGATCGCCTTCTCTTCAAACGGGAAGGCTTCCTCTTCGAGGGCCATCTCGTATTCCTCGCGGTCGGCCGCCTGCAGGTCTGCAGGGCGCTGGGAGTCCACGAGGGAGCGGCTGAAGTTCGCGTAGGTCTCGGCCATGTAGAAGGTCGCGGCCGCCGTGACCTCGGCGATCTCGTATTCGACGAGCGCGTCGAGCGCCTCGGTCAGCGACGTCATGAGCCGCTGCTTGACCTGCAGGCTCGTCTCGAACGGCTGCAGCAGGCGCACGGCGGCGAACTCGGCGTAGGTCTTCTCCGCGAGGATCAGCGCCGAACGGGCCGCGATCGATCGCGTGCGTCCCGTGCGGTCGGCGCCGGCTTCGGCGTCGGCGCGGACGATCGCCGCGAGTTCGCCGTAGTAGCTCGCGTCGTCACCGGTCGCCTTGTGCAGGGACGCCATCTTCTGGCGGGTGTCGACGGCCGCCTCGACCGGCCGGGGGAACTCGGCCACGTAGCGGCCGTAGCTCGCGAGCGCGCGCGCCGTGTCCTTCGACTGCTCGTAGAGGTCGCCGGCGACCAGCAACGCCTCGCCGCGCAGTGCCGGGTCTTCGGATTCGGTCGCGATGCGGTCGTACTCGCCGGCAGCGCGTGCGAGCTGCCCGCTCTGGCGATAGACGAATGCCACCTGCCGCGTGGCTTCCTTCTGCAGCGGGTGAGTCGGGTAGGCGCTGCGGAAGGCTTCGAGCACGCTCGCCGCGGCGACCCAGTCCTGCAGCTGCACGAGCGCCGCGGCGGCGTCGTATTCGGCCGCCGGCCGGATCGTGGACGTCGGCGCAGCCTGACGGATGCGGAGGAAATGGTCGGCCGCGACGCGGAAGTCCTGTGCGGTGTTGGCGGCCTCGCCCTGCTTGTAGATCGAGGCCGCGAGATGGTCGACGAATTCCGCGCGCGATGCGTCCTCGGCCGGCGTCGACGCGAGGACCTGGCCGTACGCATGCTCGGCCTGCGGGAATTCGGCGAGTTCGAACGACGAGTGGGCGACGACGATCCAGGCGGGTCGGCGGATGGCGACGTCGGCGGCCGGATACGAATCGACGACGCGCTGCGCCGCCGTGCGGGCCGGGCCGTAGTCCTTCATTTCGAACAGGTCGTCGGCCGCAGCGCCCAGCACCGCTGCGGCGTGCTCGTGCTGCGGGAAGGTGTCGGCGAACCGGATCGAGCTCGCGACCGTCTCGCGGCGGACCGCCTCGCGGCGATCCTCGCCGACGCCGGCCAGGTGCTGGCGGTGGGCGAAGATGGCCGCGTAACCCGCCGCTGCCGACTGGGCGTGCGTCGGATAGCCGTAGGCCGTGTGTTCGTACTGCCTGGCCGCCTCGGCGAAGTTCTTCGCTTCCAGCAGCAGGTCGGCCAGCTGGTAGTTGATCGGCGGCGAATCGGGGTCGGTCGGGAACGACGCGAGGTACTCGCCGTACCAGTGCAGCGCTTCGTCGTAGTGCGCCGTCTTCTGCTCCGCGAGCGCCGGGTCCTGGTACTGGGCGTGGAAGTGGTTCGCGAGGTCCTTGAGATTGGACTTGAGGAAGCTCAGGACCTCCGGCGACTGTGCCGGGTCGAAGTGCTGCCAGTAGTCAGACTTGAGGCCGTAGCTGCGCGCGAACTCCTGCTTCGACTCGAGCACCAGCTTCGGGAACCCGCCCTGCGCGAAGATCTCGATCACGCGCATGCTGAATCGCGGCGACACGCGGTGATACGGGTACAGCGCGACGAACGACTTGTACGTCTTGGCCGCGTCGTCGTAGCGGAGCTTCGTCAGGTAGTACTCGCCGAGGTTCGAGTAGACGCGGTCCTCGTAGCCGCGGTGACCGAACGTCCCGAAGTACTCCTGGATGACCTCCGGGCCGCCGAGGTTGCTGAAGCTCAGGCTGATCACACGGAACGTGTCCGTCACGCGGCGCTCGTCGTCTTCCTCGTGCGCCTGGTCGAAGTCGTAGCCGATCGACACCTTGTGGTCGAGCAGCGCCATGTACCGGTGCAGCGCTTCCTCGTAGAAGTCCTGCTTGTAGAGCGTCCAGCCCAGCTTGTAGAGCGCGAGTTCGTAGTACGACGACGACGCGCCGAGGCTGACGATGGCCGAGTACGCGATCTCGGCGTCCCGGAACTTGCGGCGCGTGAAGAAGAATTCGCCGCGACGGAACTGCACTTCGTCGTAGTGCCCCGAGTGCGGGTATCGCGCGATGAGGTTCTCCATCGTCGCGAGCGCCTCCTCGGTCCGCCCGAGTTCGTCGAACGCGCGCGCCTTCTGGTACAGCACCTTGTCGTTGTGCTCGTAGTTCGGGTACTCGGCGAGCAGCTTGTCGTAGAGCGCGATGGCCTCGACCGGGCCGGCCGGCTCCGGCTCGCCGGGTCGCGACGGCGCCTCGACCGGCGCGCCGGCCGTCGCTGCCTCCGCCGTGGTCCGCTGCTCGAACTCGCGATCCGACTCGACGAGCGTCGCGGCTGGCCCGGCGGTCGCGGCAGCGGGCGTCGTCTGCGCATCCGGCGTCGCCCGCTCGGGCGCGGCCATTTCGCGAGGCTTGCCGTCGCCCGCGCGAATGCCGAACTGCTTCTCGATCTGCAGGTCGGCGAGCCGACGCATGGCCTCCGGCGTCATCGCGGTCTCCGGCGTTTCCTCGAGGAAGCGCCGATACCCGGCCATGGCCTTGTCGAGGCCCTGCTCCACGTGCACTTCCTGCACGTCGGGCCGCACGTTGCGCAGTTCCGCCAGCGTGTGCTTCGCGGGCTGGTCGGCGCAGCCGGCGACGAGCACCGGCGCGAGCACGAGAACCAAAGCGACGTGACGGGTCACGGCCGCACCTCCTCGGGCTGCAGCCGCGCCGCGCGATCGTAGCTGTCCGCCACCGCATAGCGGGCCTGCGTCTGCAGGTCCACCAGGCGGCCACGGCGGGCCTTGAGCTGGTCGATGGCGGCCGTCTCGATCAGGTGTCCCTGCCGCGCCATGAGAATGTCGACGCGCTGCAGCGCGTCCGCGACGCGGCTGCGCAGGCGGCCGATCGGCGCGTCGTAGCCCACGTAGCTGTGTGTGGCCGCCTGCCGCGCCCTGACGAATGCCTGGTGCCGCGCGTTCATCGCCTCGACGTGCGCGTTCAGCTCGTGCAGGTGCTCGAAGGCCTGCGTGAGTCGTTCGTGGTACTCGGTGCGCAGGCGCCACGTGAGCGCGCCCTGCAGGCGATCGATCCGCGAGAGCAGAGCCTGCGCCTCGGGTCGGCTGTCGCCTTCGATCTGCCTGCGCAGCGCGGCAAGGCGTTCGCCGTCGACGCGCTCGTCGGTGGTGGCGAGGTAGTCCGGCCGCGGCGCGGTGAGCATCGCCTGCAGGCGGTCCGCGACGTGCTCGCGCTGCTCGAGTCGCAGGCGCATCTGCGCGTCGACGTCGCGGAACTGCGCGTCGACCTCGGGCAGCAGCGGCTCGTAGTAGCGACCGCGCAGTCCCGTCATGTCGTCGAACGCGTCGAAGCTGGTCTGCCAGGCGAGCAGCCTGGAACGGAGGTTCTGCAGGTCCAGGTAGTTCTGCAACGACGTCTGGAAGTCGTGAGAGGCCATCAGCTCCGTCAGGTAATACGTCTCCGGCGCTTCCGGCAGCGTGCGCAGGCGCACGACCCAGGTCTTGTCCTGGTTGATCTCTTCGCGCACCAGGGCCTGGAGGAACAGGCCGTCGCGGATGCTGCCGATCGAGGCATCCACGCGTTCGATCTGGTGGCTGTACGTCTCGAGTGCGCGCCCGAAGAGCAGCGCCGCGCGGCCGTGCACCGAGAGTTTCGCGTACGCCTGCGGCAAGGCGAGCATCGCTTCCTGCACCGCAGCGTCGGTCGGCTCGCGCTCGGCGAGGATGTTCCACGGCACGAGCGCGCGGTCGAACTTGTCCGTCGATGCCTCCGCCCAGCCCGCCCGCAGCAGCGCCTGGTTCGAGAACGGCCCTTCGAGACGAACGCGGTCGAGCGAGCGCGCCGCCCGCTCGAAATCGGCGGACTCGAACAGCAGTGTGC
>DASSJN010000120.1:0-15400 GCA_035691185.1 Steroidobacteraceae bacterium | reverse complement strand
CGCGGCACCTGTAGCTGTAGTTCAGGATGCTGCTGGGGTATCTGCCAAATCAGAGGAAGCCCGCATGTGGATGACCGTTGGCGAACGCCGCTTCGCCATCACCTTGGCCGACACCGCCGCTGCTGGGGCGTTCGCGGCCCAACTGCCGTTGACGCTGGACATGGCCGAGCTCAATGGCAATGAAAAGCACGCCGACTTGGCCGTAGCGCTACCTACGGACACGAGCCGGCCGGGGACCATACGCAACGGCGATCTCATGCTCTACGGCTCGAACACGGTGGTCATCTTCTACGAGACGTTCCGCTCGACCTACTCCTATACCCGTCTAGGACACGTGAATGATCCCGTAGGCCTGGCCCAGGCGCTTGGCCGGCGCGGCGTTCGGGTCGTGTTCTCCAGGGACTAGTATTCTGATTGGCGCTTCTGTCCGTTTCTGGCCGAAATTTGCCGGATTACCGCATTGCAGCACAAGCCCGCCACGTCCCACGGCCGGTCGACGAGTCTCCACCCGGGTCCTACCCCCTGAACGCTATCCCCTGGTCAACCTCAAGTACGCCACCAGCGCCACCATCACGGCGAGACTGAGCACGAGCATGGTGGCGGCGACCCAGCGCAGCGCCGGGTTGGCGACCAGTTCGGTCAGCCCGTAGACGAAGTGCGGCGTCAGGCAGAGCGAGGCCCAGGCATAGGCACGGCGGTCGCGTCGGAGGAGGCCGGGCACGGGCAATGCGAGTGGCGCGAGCAGGAACGCCCCGAGCAGCACGCCGGAGACCGCACTGGTCGAGTCGAGCAGCACCGCGAGCACGGCGTCGAGGGCCAGGGCCGAAAGCAGCAGCAAGAGCCCGGCGCGAGCGCGTTCGGCGGCAGGCTGCCGCACGCCGTCATCCGGCATTGCGCAGGGCCCGCGTCGCGGCGGCGATCTCCGCGAGCCGTCGGCCGAGCAGTTGCGCGAGTTCGCGCTCGTCGTCGCTGAGTTTGGGCGTGCTCGTGCCCTGCACCGCGAGGTGACTCGCGCCATAGGGCGAACCACCCGTGCGCGTGCGATGGAGCGCCGGCGCCGTGAACGGCAGGCCGACCAGGTACATGCCGTGATGCAGCAGCGGCAGCATCATCGACAGCAGCGTGGACTCCTGGCCACCGTGCATCGAGGTGGTCGACGTGAACACGGCCGCCGGCTTGCGGTCGAGCGCGCCGTTGAGCCAGAGCGAGCCCGTGCCGTCGAGGAAGTACTTGAGCGGCGCGGCCATGTTGCCGAACCGCGTGGGACTGCCGAGCGCGAGGCCGTCGCACTCGGTGAGGTCCTGGTGGGTGGCGTAGGGCGGGCCGGAGTCGGGCACGGCGGGATCGGCCGCGGCCGTGGTCGGAGACACCGGCGGCACGGTGCGCAGCCGCGCGGTCACGCCCGCGATGGACTCGATCCCGCGCACGATGTGCCGCGCCAGTTCCGCGGTCGCGCCGTGGCGCGTGTAGTACAGGACGAGGACTTCTGTCATCGGACGCACCGCTCGAGTTCAGGGCAGGATGCGGCGCAGTTCGAGCCACGCGCGGCGCGCGGATTCTAGGTCGACGAGCCTTGACGGTACAGGGTGCGCTTGTTACGGTCGGTCGAAGCCGTTCCCCCGGATGCCGCTTTGTCCGCTCCTTTGCGTCGCTCGCGCCCGTTCGCCCTGTGGCTGCTCGTCTGCATCGCGGCGGTGGCCGGGTGCGCCGGCGCGCCCGTGCAGGAGATGAGCAACGCGCGGCAGGCCGTGCGGGCCGCCGAAAAGGCCGGTGCCGCCACGCTCGCACCGGAACTGCTGACCGAAGCGCGCCAGGCCCTGCGCAGTGCCGAATCGCACCTTCGCCAGGGCGAATATCGCACCGCGCGCGATGCGGCCGAACTGGCCCGTGCCAAGGCCGTCGAGGCCCGGCGCGTCGCCGAATCGTCCCCCAAGTCCACGAGCCCTTGATCGCCCGTCGTTGCCTGGTTTCGGGCCGCGTGCAGGGCGTGTTCTATCGCGCCAGCACGCGCCAGCGCGCCGAGGCACTCGGCGTGACGGGGTACGCCCGGAACATGGCCGACGGACGGGTCGAAGTGCTGGCTTGCGGGCCGGAGGAGGCCGTCGAGGCGCTGTGCCATTGGCTCTGGCAGGGGTCGCCGGCCTCGCACGTCGCGGCGGTGCAGGTCGAGGAAGTCGCCGTCGAGAGCCTCCCCGACTGGCCCAGGGACTTCCGCACGGGACGTTAGATCACGGCTCGACGCGCCAGCGCGAGACGAACCGGTCCAGCACCAGGTCCGAGTAGGTGGGCCGACCGAGGCTGCCGTTGTAGCGCTGCAGCGCGCGCTGGTAGTTGCCGCGTTCCTTGCGCAGGTAATACCCGAGGATGGTCGTGCCCATGCGCACGTTGTCGGCGATGCGCACGAGCTGGTCGTTGGTCATGCCGAGTTCGCGGGGCCAGAACGGCATCACCTGCATGAGCCCGACCGCGCCGGCCGGGGAGACCGCGAATCGGTCGAAGCGGCTCTCGACGTCCATGACGGCGAGAACGAGCTCGGGGGGGATGTCGACGCGGCGGGCCTCGCAGTGCACGTTGTGCAGGATCTGTTCGCGTTCCTTCGCATCGGCGACGTAACGGGACAGGCGCGGCTCCATCATCGCGAACCAGACGGCGCGCTCGTACTTGTCGTCGAAGCATTTCGTCGGCTCGATCACGGCCGCGACGACGCCGCGCAGTTCCGGGTCCATCTGTCGGTCGGCCCACGCCGCCGGCCACGGCAGCGCCGCCAATGTCGCGACCAGGACGATCCAGCGCGCGCGCATTCGACTACCCGCTAGACACTGAACACCAGACGCCAGCCTCTAGACCCTTCCGCCGCGCATCGACTTCAGGAATTCGACCGCCTGCGCGACCGGCACCTCCGCCGCATGCCCGTCGCGGCGGCGCTTGTACTCCAGCACGCCGCGATCGAGTCCCTTGTCGCCGACGACGATGCGATGCGGGATGCCCACGAGTTCGTCGTCCGCGAACTTCACGCCGGGGCGCGCATCGCGGTCGTCGAACAGCACGTCCAACCCGGCGGCCTGCAGGTCGGCATAGAGCCGCTCGGCCGTCTCGCGGACGCGTTCGGACTTCTGCAGGTTGATCGGGATCAGCGACACGTCGAAAGGTGCGATGGGTTCGGGCCACACGATGCCGCGCTCATCGTGATTCTGTTCGATGGCCGCCGCCACGACGCGCGTCACACCGATGCCATAACACCCCATGAACATCACGACGGACCTGCCCTGCTCGTCGAGCACGGTGGCGTTCATGGCCTCGCTGTACTTGCAGCCGAGCTGGAAGATGTGTCCGACCTCGATGCCGCGGGCGATGCGCAGCCGGCCGTGGCCGGTCGGGCTCGGGTCGCCGGCCACAACGTTACGGATGTCGACGACCTCGCCCTCGGGCAGGTCGCGGCCCCAGTTGACGCCGGTCAGGTGGGCCTCGCGCTCGTTCGCGCCGCAGACGAAGTCGGCGACCGGCGCCGCGGCGCGATCGACGTACACCTTGCACGTCAAGCCGACCGGGCCCAGGTAGCCCGCTTCCGCACCGGTCGCCGCGACGATCTGCTCGGACGAGGCCATCCTCAGCGGCGAGAGCACGCCCGGCAGCTTCTGCGCCTTCACGGCATTGAGTTCGTGGTCCCCACGGACGACCATCGCGACCGCGGCACCGTCGCTGCCCTCGACCAGCAGCGTCTTGAGGCAACGGTCGGCCGGCACGCCGAGGAACTTCGTGAGTGCTTCGATCGTCCGCGTGTCCGGCGTCGCCACCTTCTGCAACGGCTGCGTCGCGCGGCCGCGTGGCGCCGCCGGGGCGAGAGCCTCGGCCATCTCGAGGTTGGCGGCGTAATCGTCCGCGTCGGAGAACGCGATCGCGTCCTCGCCAGAGTCGGCGAGCACGTGGAATTCCTGCGAGGCGCTGCCGCCGATGCTGCCGGTGTCCGCGCGCACGGCGCGGAACTGGAGCTGCATGCGCTCGAAGATGCGCGAGTAGGCGCGATACATCGCCTGGTAGCCGTCCTCGAGCGACGCCGCGTCGAGGTGGAACGAGTAGGCGTCCTTCATCGTGAACTCGCGCGCGCGCATCACGCCGAAGCGGGGACGGATCTCGTCACGGAACTTGGTCTGGATCTGGTAGAAGTTGACCGGAAGCTGGCGATAGCTCTTGAGCTCGCGCCGCGCGATGTCGGTGATCACCTCTTCGTGCGTCGGGCCGTAGCAGAAAGGGCGCTCGTGCCGGTCGGTGATGCGCAGCAGCTCCGGGCCGAACTGGTCCCAGCGGCCGGACTCCACCCACAGCTCGGCCGGCTGCAGGGTCGGCATCAGCACCTCGAGCGCGCCGGCCCGGTCCATCTCCTCGCGGATGATCCGTTCCACCTTGCGCAGCACGCGCAGTCCGATCGGCAGCCAGGTGTACAGGCCCGCGGCGAGGCGTCGGATCAGGCTCGCGCGGAGCATGAGCTGGTGGCTCACGACCTCGGCGTCGGCAGGAACGTCGCGCAGCGTATTGACGGGGTAGGTCGAGAGTCGCATTTCGCGTCCGGAGGGCCAAAAAAAAGCGCGCGTATGGTAGCAGAGCGGGCGGGGTCGCCCGCTTCGCATGCGGTCCTGCACCGGCGGCGGTTGCGTTGTGCCGGACCCCGCGCCTACCTATGATGGCGACGCCCCAGATCACGACGCCAGGTGGCGCCAGCCATGACGACTCCATCCCCCGAAACGGGCGCGGCTCCTGTGCGTCCGCGCAGCCGCAGCGTTTACCTGCTGCCGAACCTGTTCACGACCGGCGTCATGTTCTCGGGCTTCTATGCGATCGTTGCTGCGACGGACGGCAACTTCGACCGCGCCGGCATCGCGATCTTCATCGCCATGCTCTGCGACGGCCTCGACGGGCGCATCGCGCGCTGGACCAACACGCAGAGCGAGTTCGGCAAGGAATTCGACAGTCTCTCCGACATGGTCGCCTTCGGGCTGGCACCCGCGGTGGCCGCATACTCGTGGGGCGTCGCGCGGATCGCCGAATACGGCGAGGTCTGGTACCGGCTCGGCTGGCTGGCGACGTTCTTCTATGCGGCCTGCGCCGGCATCCGTCTCGCACGCTTCAATTCGCGCGCCGCGACCGCCGACAAGCGCTTCTTCGAAGGGTTGCCGAGCCCGTCGGGCGCGGCGCTGCTCGGCGGCTTCGTCTGGATGCTCGCGGACCTGCAGCGCGAGGGCTTGTGGGCGCTGATCCTCGCCTTCGTCGTCGCGATGGTCGCGGGCAGCCTGATGGTGAGCCGCTTCCGCTACCTGAGCGGCAAGGACCTCGACCCGAAGATGCGCATCCCGGTCGCATTCATGGTGCTCGTGCCGCTCGGGTTCGTGCTGGTCGGTTCCAGCCCGCCCGAAATGCTGTTTGCGTTGTTCGCGCTCTACGCGACCTCGGGTCCGCTGTACTGGCTGGTGCGGAAGGTCCGTCGCGGCCGTCGTGGGGTCGCCCGGACGCCGGACGCAGGCCACTGAGATGCTCGACGCGCGGCAAGTCGCCTACCTGCGGGCGCTCGGCGTGGACGTGTACGTGCCGCGCGACGCGGTTGCGCCGCTCGACGTCGTCGGCCCCGGCGCGTCCCCGGCGCCCACGCCGCGACCGTCGCCAGAGCGCGAGCGGCAGGCCTCACTCGCGCCCGCCCTGCCCGCGGCGACGAACGCCGGTTCGAGCGCGATCGCAGGGCTGGACTGGGACGACCTGCGCGCCGCGGTCGCAGCGTGCCAGCGGTGTGAACTGCACCAGACCCGTACGCAGACCGTATTCGGCGTCGGCAACCCGCGCGCGCGCTGGATGTTCATCGGCGAGGCCCCCGGCATGGAGGAGGACGCCCGAGGCGAGCCGTTCGTCGGTCGTGCCGGACAATTGCTCAACGCGATGATCCGTGCGCTCGGCATGCACCGGGCGGACGTCTTCATCGCGAACATCCTCAAGTGCCGGCCCCCGGGCAACCGCGATCCGAAGCCGTCCGAGGCGACGAGTTGCCGTGGCTTCCTCGAGCGGCAGGTCGCGCTCGTCGACCCGACGCTGGTCATCGCCGTCGGCCGCATTGCGGCGCAGAGCCTGCTGATGACCGAAACGCCGATCGCCAGGCTCCGTGGCAGGGTGCACACGTTCGGTGCGCGCCCCTGGCCGCTCGTCGTCACGTACCACCCGGCCTACCTGCTGCGCAGCCCGGGCGAGAAGCGCAAGGCCTGGCACGACCTGTTGCAGGCCCGGCAGCTGTTCGCGCGGCTCGAACGCGAACGCGCAGGCGCCGGCTCCGCATGAGCGCTGCCGAAGTCAAGGACCAGGCGCCCCGGCCGCAGCGGCTCGTGCGGTTTCGCGCGATGACGCCGTTCGACGTCAGCGGCGTCGCCGCGGTCGAGCGCTCCTCGTACCAGTTCCCCTGGAGCGAGGGCATCTTCCGCGACTGCCTCCGCGTCGGTTACCTCTGCCGTGTGGCCGAGTGCGACGGCGAAGTCGTGTCCTACGGCATCGTCGCGATGGGGGCGGGCGAGGCGCACATCCTGAACCTCTGCGTGAGCAAGCCCCTGCAGGGTCGCGGCATCGGCCGCCAGATGCTCATGCTGCTGATCGAGCGTGCGAGCCAGGCCGGCATGCAGGACGTGTTCCTCGAAGTGCGCCCGTCCAACCTGCACGCAATCGCGCTGTACCAGTCGGTCGGCTTCGTCGAGGTCGGCCGGCGGCGCGGCTATTACCAGGCCGTCGAAGGGCGTGAAGATGCGCTCGTGCTGAAGCTCGCATTACCGGTAAAATCCGGCGGATGAGTCCCGTCATCGACGAAGTGGCGCGTCGGCGCACCTTCGCCATCATCTCCCACCCCGACGCCGGCAAGACCACGCTCACCGAAAAGCTGCTGCTGTTCGGCGGCGCGATCCAGCTCGCCGGCACGGTCAAGGGCCGCAAGGCCACGCGCCACGCCACCTCCGACTGGATGCGGCTCGAGCAGCAGCGCGGCATTTCCGTGACCTCGAGCGTCATGCAGTTCCCGTACGGGGGCCGCATGGTCAACCTGCTCGACACGCCCGGCCACGAGGACTTCTCCGAGGACACCTACCGCACGCTCACCGCGGTCGACTCCGCGCTGATGGTCATCGACTGCGCGAAGGGCGTCGAGGAACGCACGATCAAGCTCATGGAGGTGTGCCGGCTGCGCGACACCCCGATCATGACGTTCATCAACAAGCTCGACCGCGAGGGACGCGAACCCACGGAGCTGCTCGACGAGATCGAGCGCGTGCTCAGGATCACCTGCGCGCCCGTGACCTGGCCGATCGGGATGGGTCGCGCGCTCAGGGGCATCTACCACCTGCTGGAGGACCGCATCTACGCCTACCAGGCGGCCGAGCGCGGCAAGGCCGGCACGAACGAGGTCATCGACGGGCTCGACAGCCCGGAGGCCACGGCATTCCTCGGCGACATGGCCCGGTCCTATCGGGAGGAGATCGAGCTCGTCCGCGGCGCCTCGCACGCGTTCGACCTCGAGAGGTACCGTGCCGGCACGCAGACGCCCGTGTTCTTCGGCTCCGCGATCAACAACTTCGGCGTGACCGAGCTGCTGTCCGCGTTCGTCGAATACGCGCCGCCGCCGCTCGCGCGAGCGACCACGACGCGCCGCGTGGATCCGCACGAGGAAGCGCTCGCAGGCTTCGTGTTCAAGATCCAGGCGAACATGGATCCCGGCCACCGCGACCGCATCGCGTTCATGCGCATCTGCGCGGGGCGCTATCGCAAGGGCATGAGGATGTTCCACGTGCGCCACGGCAAGGAGGTCCGCGTAGGCGACGCGGTCACGTTCCTCGCAGCGGACCGCCAGCACACCGACGAGGCGTACGCGGGCGACATCATCGGCCTGCACAACCACGGCACGATCAACATCGGCGACACGCTGACCGAAGGCGAGAAGATCATGTTCACGGGCATCCCGAATTTCGCGCCCGAGATCTTCCGCCGCGTGGTGCTGCGGGACCCGCTGCGCATGAAGGCGCTCTCGCGGGGTCTCGATCAGCTCTGCGAAGAAGGCGCCACGCAGGTGTTCCGCCCGCTCCGCAACAACGACCTGATCCTGGGCGCGGTCGGCATGCTGCAGTTCGACGTCGTCGCCTTCCGGCTGCAGGACGAGTACGCCGTGCAGGCGAGCTGGGACAACGTCAACGTCTACACGGCACGCTGGGTGTATTGCGCGGATGCCAGGAAACTGCAGGAGTTCCGCGACAAGGCGCACGACCACCTCGCACTGGACCACGCCGGCGCGCTCGTCTATCTCGCGCCGTCGCGCGTGAACCTGCAACTCACGCTCGAGCGCTGGCCGGAACTCACGTTCTGCGAGACGCGCGAGCATCTCGCGGACGCGGCCTGAGCGCGGCGCTCGACGCAGGCGGGGCCGGGTGACGACGCAGCAGGCCGTCCTCCGTCGTCGCCCGGTCGTCGCCTGGGCGCTCTACGACTGGGCCAATTCGGCGTTCGCCTGCACCGTGATGGCCGGGTTCTTCCCGGTGTTCTTCAAGCAGTACTGGAACGCGGGCGTCGTCGCGACCGAGAGCACCTTCCGGCTCGGGCTGACGAGCGGCATCGCGAGCCTGCTGGTCGCGGTGCTCGCCCCGGTGCTCGGCGCGATCGCCGATCGCAGCAGCTCGCGCTTGCGCCTGCTGTTCGCCTTCACACTGCTCGGCTCCGTCGCGACGCTCGCCCTCGCGTTCGTTCCGCAGGGGCAGTGGGCCGTGGCGGCGGGGCTGTTCCTGCTGGCGTCGCTCGGCTTCTGGGGCGGCATCGTGTTCAGTGACTCGCTGCTGCTGCACGTCGCCGAGCCCGAGGAGTACGACCTCGTCTCCGGTTTCGGCTACGCCCTCGGGTACCTCGGCGGCGGGCTGCTGTTCGCCGGCAACGTGCTCATGACCCAGAGACCGGAGTGGTTCGGTCTCGCAAACGCCGCGGAGGCCGTGCGCTGGTCGTTCGTGACGGTGGGCATCTGGTGGCTCCTGTTCGCATTGCCCTGCGTGCTGTGGGTCAAGGAGCGCCCGTTCGGCACGGCCGCGCAGGGGCGACGCGTGAGCTGGCGGCAGGCGACGCGCGAGGGCTTCGTCGAGCTCGCGCACACGGTCGGCGAGATCCGCAAGTACCGGCCGCTGGTCTGGTTCCTCGCGGCCTACATCCTCTATATCGACGGCGTGAACACCGTCATCAAGATGGCGGTGGACTACGGGCTGTCGCTCGGGTTCGACCAGTCGCACCTCGTCAAGGCGCTGTTGCTCACGCAGTTCGTGGCGTTCCCGGCCGCGCTCGCGTTCGGCTGGCTCGGCGCCAGGATCGGGGCCCGCAACGGCATCTTCCTCGCGCTGGCCGTGTACCTCGGCGCGACGGGTTACGCGTACTTCCTCGACGACGCAGGCGACTTCTACCTGCTCGCGTTCGTGGTCGGTCTGGTGCAGGGGGGCATCCAGTCGTTGAGCCGCAGCTACTACGGGCGGCTGGTGCCGCGCGACAAGTCGTCCGAGTTCTTCGGCTTCTACAACATGATGGGCAAGGCGTCGGCGATCATCGGGCCGACGCTGGTCGGCATCACGGCGGCGGTCACCGGTGATTCCCGACTGTCGATCCTGTCGATCATCGTCCTGTTCGTCGCCGGGGCCGCGTTGCTCGTGGTGGCGCGCCGCGCGGAGCAAGGCGCTCGCGCCGCTACGTACCCCGATCGGTGAATGCGCAGCGATCCGCGGCGCCTGTCCAGCGCGCCGGGTCGACGCCGTAGAAGTCCCGCATCAGCGCGTAGAGCCGCGGGTGCACCTCGCGGAGCTCGACGGGGCAGCCGAAGAACTCCTCCGTGGCGACCGCGAAGAACTCCGTCTCGTTCTCCGCGCCGTAGGGATCGAGCCACGTCTCCCTGCCGTGCTCCACGTCGTCGCGCAGCGCCTCGTATTCCTCGACGAGTTCGGCGTGCCAGGCGGCCGGTTCGCGCGTCGTATCGGCCAGCCCCAGGCCTTCGGCATCGAGGTGGTGCGCGAACTCGTGCAGGACGACGTTGTATCCCTCGGTCGGGCGCTGCGCCGACTCGGCGACGTCTTCCCAGGACAGGATGATCCGGTGCGAATCCCAGGCTTCGCCCGAGAGATCGCGCCGGCGCTGTGTCACCAGCCCGTCCTCGTCGTGCACCTCGTCCTCCACCCAGAATGCGCCGGGATAGACGAGGATGGACTGCAGTTCGTCGTAGACGCGGCCGGGGCGTCGCCCCAGCAACAGCAGGCAGGCCTGCGCGGCGATCGTGGCGCGGATCTCGTCGGTGATCTCGAGGCCGTTGCAGCCGACGAACTGCTTTTCCTGCAGGAAGGCGATCACGAGGCCTTCGAGGCGCTTGCGCTCGACGGGCGGCAACACCGCCACCACGGGCAGGTTGCGTTGCATCGCCGCGCGCAGGGACGGTGGCAGCGAGGCCCGGAATGCGCGCTGCCGGCGTCGCTTGCGCAGCAGCGGCGGCAGGATCAGCCCGACGAGCACCGCGCAGGCCACCACGACGATGGCAGCGATCGCGGCGCTCACGACGGCCGGCTCAGCCGTAGGTCTTCTTGAGCCGCTCGACCAGCTTCACGTACTGCTCGCGCGCTTTCGTCGCGTCGGTGCCTTTGATGCGTGCCCACGCATCGTACTTCGCGCGGTCCTTGAGCGCGAACGCCGCCGGACGGTCGCCCTTGACGTCGCCTTCCGTGGCCTGCTTGTACAGGGCGTAGAGTCGCAGCATGTCTTCGTCGTCCGGGCGCTTCGTGAGCTGCTGGATGTCCCGGGCGGCGGTGTCGAATTTCTTGTCGATCTCGGCCATGTTGCGGATCCCCTGCGCAGTGAAGATTCAAGCATACCGGCAAATTTCCGCGTAAATGGGGACACTCCTTATTTTCGGAAGCCCGAAAATAAGGAGTGTCCCCATTTACGGGCGCAGGGCGTTGACGAGGTGCTTGAGGCGCTGCAACTCGGCAGGGCGGGGCGAGGGGCCGTAGCGCTGCGCGGCGTAGAGCACCCGGATCTCGCCGAGCGCACGTGCCAGGTCGGGGCAGGCGTGTTCCGCGCGTTGCAGGAAGTCGACCGGACCTTCCGCAGCGCGGGGCGCCAGCCCGCGCTTGCGGAGTCGTCGCACGACCACACCGTGTAGCCGCGCCGGCCAGTCGCGCGGCGGCGGCCGATAGCGCCAGGCCAGGTACGCCGACAGGGCCGTGAAAAACGCGGCGAGACTGCCGGCCAGCCCGAGCCCGAGCGCACGCCAGTCGGGTTCCTCGACGCCGAGCCGCTCCATGAGGCCCAACTGCGCGTCGGCGTCGAAGCGCACCACGCGCTGGTTCCAGAAGTCGTTGACGGCGTCCCAGGTCAGTTCGAGCTGCATCACGAGCGGGCTCGCATCGCGCAGACGACCCGGGACCGGCTCGTCCTCGCCCACCGCGTCGATCAGGCCGCCGCGGATGCGCTCCGGCGCGACGGCGGCTGTCGGGTCGATGCGCAGCCAGCCGCGACCGTCGACCCAGACCTCGGACCACGCATGCGCGTCCGATTGCCGCACGATCAGGTAACCGCCGTACGGGTTGAACTCGCCGCCCTGGTAACCGGTGACGACGCGCGCCGGCACGCCCGCGGCCCGCATGACCACGGTGAACGCCGAGGCGTAGTGCTCGCAGAAGCCCTTGCGCGTCTCGAACAGGAACTCGTCGACCGCGTTGTCCGCGAGACGCGGCGGCCGCATTGTGTACTCGAACGGTAGCTCCCGGAAGCGCCGCAGCATCTCGCCGACGATCAACCGAGCGTCGCCGCCGTGGCGCACTGCGAGTTCGCGCCCGAGGGCGACCGAGCGTGCGTTCGTGCCGTCCCCCGGCAGCGCGAGGTCCTTGCGTCGCATCGACTCGGGCAGCTCGACCCCGGCCAGGAAACGCGGGTACGAAGTCAGCTCGAACGCCGTGACGTCGTCCACGGGCCGCACCGAGAGCAGCGTGAAATCGTAGGACTGGAAGACCTCTCGCTCGGACCATCGGGCCGGCAGGTCGAGCGCCAGCACCCAGCGCCGCGCATGCGGCTCGAGCGTGATGTGGTACCGGATCGGTTCGCCCGCGAAGCGCGCCTCCTGCAGCGGGAAGAACTGCGCGCGCGGCCGGCGCCAGCTGCGGCCATCGAACTCGTGCAGTACCGGCCCGCGCCAGTAGCGCTGCTCGGGCGTCGGGGTCGCGTTGCGAAAGCGCACCCTGAACGCCACGTCGCCCGATGCGCTCAGGTCCGAGACGTCGCCCGGCGTCATTTCGTCGTCGAGGCCGGTGCGGGCCCGGCTGGTCGAGTCGATGCCCCAGAACGGGCCCGGCAGTCGCGGGAACAGCAGGAACAGCGCGAGCGCGACCGGCACGGCCTGCAACAGCAGCACGAGTGAACGTCGGGCGAGATGCACGGTGGGCGCGGCCGTGGCATCGGCGTGCACGCGCATCAGCGCCACGGTCGTCAGGAATGCACTGCCGAGCAGCCACGGCAGCTGCAGCAGGCCCTGGTCGCGCAACAGCGCCGCGTACAGCAGGAACCACGCAATGAACACGAGTACCGTGAGGTCGCGCGGGCCACGAGTTTCGAGCAGCTTGGCTGCGGCCATCAGCACGAGGAACGCGGTGCCTGCCTCGATGCCGTTCAGCGTGCGGTAGGTGGCGAGGATCGCCACGGTGGCGACGACGACGATCACGATGCGCAGCCAGCGCGACGCGAGCGGCCAGCCGCGTTGCGAGGCGGTCCAGCGCCAGGCGCCGACCGCGAGCAGCATCAGGCTGATCCACGCGGGCAGGGACGGAACGTGCGGCGTCACGGCCACGGCGAGCGCGCCGATCACCCAGCCCAGCCCGTGCACCGGCGCGACGTTCCTCGCGGCGGCCGTCCCGCGCGGGCGCAGCAAGCCGAGACTCTTCGCCTCAGCCACGGGCGGCCCCCGCCGGTTCGTGCAGCGCGAGTGCATTGAGGCAACGCTCGCGGTGCGAGGTGCCCAGGTTCACGTCGATGGTGGTGCCCGGCAGGCGCAATCCGAAGGCCTCGCCGCGGTCGTGCGCGTCGACCACCCAGCGGCACAGTTGCGCCAGTCGCTCCTCGGTGCCGAGCCCGGCCAGGCTGTCCCAGTCGAAGACGTGAGAAACGACGTCAGTGCCCGCGTACTGCTTGGTGTGCAGCCCCTGGCCGCGGGCATACGCCTTCCAGGCGACGCGACGCAGCGAATCGCCGGCCTGGAACGGACGCAGCCCGGCGAAATCCTCGTCCCCCACCGTGCTCGTCTGGGCGGCGCCGGTGTCCGTCGCCGTGAGCGGCGGGGCGAGATTGCGGGCGGACGGCCGCGGCCAGGCGATCGTGGCGTGCTGCGGATGGATCACGGCCCACGCCCGGAACAACCCGAGCGGGTGCGCGGTCGAGACCACGAAGCGCTCGAGTGGCACCCGGCCTCGCGACCGCGCGGCCACCGCCACCTCGGCCGCCGCGGTGCCGAGTCCCGGCACTTCCACCGGGACGCCGCGACCGCCGCCCACGCGCTGGAGGCGTACTTCGATGGCCGGTCGCGACATCGTCGACGGGTTCTCGAGCAGCCACCGGAAGTGCACGCGATCGCCGACGAAGCCCGGCTCGGCGGCGAGCAGCCGCAGTCGCAGCCCGGCGAGCGTGCCGTGGCAGTGGTGCATCGCGACGAGCCCGAGGCCGACGAGCAGGAACGTGAGTGCGAGCCCGACGTTGTTGTCGTAGTTCATGCCGCCGAGCAGCATCGCGAACAGCATCGCGGCATAGGCGACGCCGAGCCGGGTCGGCAGGATGTAGATGCGATTGCGCCGCAGGTCGACCGGGTCGACGTCGTGGCCCTGGCGCTTCAGGATCCAGCGGCGCGTGCGTCGATCGAGCCGCGCGCGCAGGTCCTGCAGCAGTCGGGCCATGCGGTCGGCGAATCGTCAGGGCACCGGCACGGCGCCGAGCACGTGCTGGCCGATTTCGCCTGCGTTGCGCAATCGCGCGGTGTCGCGGGCCGGAAGCCGGTGCCCGACGACCGCGGGCAGCACGGCCTGGACGTCTTCCGGCAGCACGCCCGCATGGCCGTGCACGAAGGCCCACGCCTGTGCGGCGCGCAACAGCGAGATGACGGCGCGCGGCGACAGACCCGCCTCGAACTCCCGCGCGTGGCGCGTGTAGCGCGCGATGGCCTGCACGTAGTCGAGCAGCGCGTCGGAGGCGTGCACCTTCGGCACCTCGCCCTGCAGCCGCAGGAGCTGCTGCGGGCTCAGCGCCGGCGGCATCGAGGCGAGCAGGTCGCGGCGGTCGCGGCCGAGCAGCAGCTGCCGCTCGAGGTCCGGCTCGGGGTAGCCGAGCTCGATGCGCATCAGGAACCGGTCGAGCTGCGATTCGGGCAGCGGGAACGTCCCGATCTGGTACACGGGATTCTGCGTCGCGATCACGAAGAACGGCTCGGTCAACGGGTAGGTCTGTCCGTCGGCGGTGACCTGGTGCTCTTCCATCGCCTCGAGCAACGCGCTCTGCGCCTTCGGCGTGGCGCGATTGACCTCGTCGGCCAGCACGAGCTGCGCGAAGACCGGTCCGCGGTGGAACCGGAACTGACCG
The DNA here is from genome assembly GCA_035691185.1 of Steroidobacteraceae bacterium. GTDB lineage: Bacteria > Pseudomonadota > Gammaproteobacteria > Steroidobacterales > Steroidobacteraceae > RPQJ01. Next base: position 763 of record DASSJN010000120.1, on the reverse strand, counting down.
GTGTCGGCCTCGAACACCGACACGCCGATGATGTCGGCCGGCAGCAGGTCGCTCGTGAACTGGATGCGCTGGTAGCTGAGCCCGAGCGTGCGCGCAAGCGCGTGCGCGAGCGTCGTCTTGCCGACGCCGGGGATGTCCTCGATCAGCAGGTGCCCGCGCGCGAGCAGGCAGGCGAGGCACAGGCGCACCTGCCGCTCCTTGCCCAGGATGATCTCGTTGAGCCCGCCGACGGCGGACTCGACGAGTGACCGCAGCGACGCATCGCTGGTGCCGGCGGTCGACGAATCGGCGAGTGCGCTCACGTTCAGCGCTCCGCCGCGGCCGGCACCAGGGCCGACAGACGGCGCATCTGCTCGGCGAGCTGCGCGAGCTGGCGGTCGAACTCCGCGACGCGGTCGCGTTCCTGCGCCACGACGCTCGCGGGCGCGTTCGCGACGAAGTTCGCGTTGGCGAGCTTGGCCGCGCACCTGTCCCGGTCCTGCTGCGTCCTGCCTTTGCGTTTCTCGAGCCGTGCGAGCTCGGCCGTGACGTCGTCGACGAGCCGGTCGAACGGGGCGAGCACAGTGCGGCCCTGGCTGATCGCGATCGCGCACGGCGGGAGGTCGGCTTCGGATTCGACGAGTTCGATCGATTCCAGGTTCGCCAGCCTGCGGATCGTCGGCGCGAGCGAGGCGATCGCCTCGGCGTCGCCTGGGCGGTCGGAACGGACGTACAGCGGCGTGGAACGCGAGTGCGGTACGTCGAGCTCGCCGCGGATCTGGCG
>DASSJN010000119.1:0-14715 GCA_035691185.1 Steroidobacteraceae bacterium | reverse complement strand
GGCAAACCTGCGCACGACTGCGAAGCGTGTCGAGGGCGGCTACCTGTTGAACGGCACCAAGCAGTTCATCACCTCCGGCGCCATCGCCGGCGCAGCAATCACCTTCGCCGTCACGGACCCGGCCGCCGGCAAGCGCGGCATGAGTGCATTCCTCGTGCCGACCGACGCGCGAGGCTTTCGCGTCGGGCGACTCGAGTCGAAGCTCGGCCAGCGCGCCTCGGACACCGCGCAGCTCATCTATGACGACGTCTTCGTCGAGGAGTGGCTGCGCATCGGTGACGAAGGCGAAGGCTATCGGATCGCGCTCGCGAACCTCGAAACGGGGCGCATCGGAATCGGCGCCCAGAGCGTCGGCATGGCCGCGGCGGCGTTCGAGCACGCGCTCGAGTACGCACGCGAGCGCACGGCGTTCGGCCGACGGCTCACCGAGCACCAGGCCGTGTCGTTCCGGCTCGCGGACATGGCGACCGACGTCGAGGCCGCACGTCAGCTCGTGCTGCACGCCGCGTCGCTCAAGGACGCTGGCCAGCCCTGCCTGAAGGAAGCCTGCATGGCGAAGCTCTTCGCCTCGGAACGCGCGGAACGCGTTGCATCCGCTGCCGTGCAGGTGCTCGGGGGATACGGTTACGTGGACGATTACCTGGTGGAAAAAATATACCGCGACGTCCGCGTGTGCCAGATTTACGAGGGCACTTCCGACATCCAGCGTCTGCTGATCGGCCGGGAACTCGCCGGCTGACCCCTTTTGTTGCCGGCCGGGACACTGCAATAATCAAGCATCGGCTGGGAAACGGCCGGCGCAGGACCCCCGGGTGCTGCGGTCCACGACGTGATGCGAGCGGACAACCCACCCCGTCCGGTCGTGCACGGGCGGGCCGGGGCGGAAGTCCCGGCCCGCTTTTTTCGTGCGGCACGCTGTGCCGTCAAAGGACGACGCCGGTCGGGATGTCCCGCCTATACCTCCGGACTGCCGTTCCGTGGAACCTGTACGTTTCGCGTGACAGCCACGGAACCGCATGTGCGAGGCCGCTGAGCCGACCTACACGAATCCCGTTCACCCCGACTACTTCGCCGACCCGTGCGTCTGGCGCTGCGGCACGGATTATTTCGCCATCGGGACGGGACCCGCCGAGGCCGCGGGCCTCGCCGTCACTGCGTCGGCGCCCACGGTGTTCCCGCTGCTGCACTCACGCGATCTCGTGCACTGGGACCGCGTCGGCCACGCGCTGGTCCGGCCGGACGCGTCTCTCGGCAACGCCTTCTGGGCGCCTGAGGTCGCGCACTGTGCGGGTCGCTGGTATCTCTACTATTCGGTGGGCCACGACGACGCCTCGCACCACCTGCGCGTCGCGGTGAGCGACCGTCCGGACGGGCCGTACGCCGACACGGTTGCACTCACCGCGCCCGCCGAGGTGCCGTTCGCGATCGACCCGCATCCGTTTCGCGACGTCGACGGGCAGTGGTACCTCTTCCACGCGCGCGATTTTCTGGAGCCCTTCGACGAGCACGGCCGTGACGTTCGCTGCGGCACGGCGCTCGTCGTGAGCCGGCTGCTCGACATGACCACCCTCGCCCCGGCGACGCACACGGTGGCGCGTGCCCGCTGCGACTGGCAGCGCTACGCGACGAACCGGCTCATGTACGGGCGCGCCCGTGACTGGCACACGCTGGAGGGTCCGTACGTCGTAGCCCACGAGGGCCGCTACTACTGCCTGTACAGCGGTGGATGCTGGCAGACGGACTCCTACGGCGTCGACTACGTCGTGGCCGACGCGGTGCTCGGCCGCTGGTCGGACACCGACGTCGAGACGGGCCCCCGCGTGCTGCGGACCGTGCCGGGACGCGTGATCGGCCCGGGGCACTGCTCGGTCGTGACTGGCCCCGACGATATGACGCGCTACCTCGCCTATCACGCCTGGGACGTCGACATGACGGCACGCCGACTCTGCATCGACTTGTTTGAGTTCACGCGCGACGGCCCGCGCGCCGACGGTCCTTCGTGGTCACCGCGCCCGGCGCCGCGCGTACGCCGTTTCCGCGCGGAAGGCTGAATCACTGTGCACGTCATGCGCAGCACGCTCGACCAACTTGTCGCGCCGTCGGCGTTCCAATGGCTCGCCGGCATTGAGGACACGTTCATCACGGCGCCGTCGCCGCGCACCGGGCGCACGCTCGACGAGTACGAACTCACGCAGCACTACGAGCGCATGCACGACGACCTCGCGCTGTTCGCCGAACTCGGGCTGCGCGCGGTGCGCTACGGCATTCCATGGCACCGCATCAACCCGCGGCGCGGCGCCTGGGACTTCCAGTGGGCCGATCGTCCGCTCGAACGCCTGCTCGATCTAGACATCCATCCGGTCGTCGACCTCGTGCATTACGGGCTGCCGCCCTGGATCGACGGCGCCTACCTGAACCCCGACTATCCCGAATACGTGGCCGAGTTCGCGTGCCGGATCGCCGAGCGCTTCCGCGGGCGCATCCGCACGTACACGCCGCTCAACGAGCCGCGCGTGACGGCCTGGTATTGCGGCAGGCTCGGCTGGTGGCCGCCGTTCGGGCGCAGCTGGCACGGCTTCGTGCAGGTGATGCTCGGCGTCTGTCGCGGCATCGCGCGCACGGTCGAAGCCCTGCACACGGTCGACCCCGAGATCGTCGCCGTGCACGTGGATGCGACCGATCTCTACGAGGCGACGTCGCCGGACCTCGAGCGGGAGGCGGCGCGCCGACAAGAAATCGTGTTCCTCGCGCTCGACCTCGTGAGCGGAGGCGTCCGCCCCGGTCACGCCCTGTTCGACTGGTTGCTCGCGAACGGCGCGCAGACCGCGGACCTCGAGTGGTTCGCGTCTGGCTCGGTGCGGCCCGACCTGATCGGCATCAACCTGTATCCCCTGTTCTCCGGGAAGCGACTCGTGCGCACTCGCGACGGCGTGCGCATCCGCATGCGCTACGCCGGCGCGGACATCGTCGAACGGCTGTCGGAGCTGTACTGGCAGCGCTATCGGCGCCCGGTCTTCATCAGCGAGACGGCGTCGGAGGGGTCGGTGGCAAGACGTCGCGCCTGGCTGGACGAGTCGGTACGTGCGGCGGCGCGTGTGCGTGCGCGAGGCGTGCCGCTCGTGGGCTACACCTGGTGGCCGCTCTTTGCGCTCGTGACCTGGGGCTATCGCGAAGGACGCAAGGCACCCCGCGATTACCTGCGCCAGATGGGCCTCTGGGACCTGCGCGTCGACGACGGCGGCGGATTGCGACGCGAGCGCACCTCGCTCGTGGACCGGTACCGCGCGCTCGTCATGGGCGGCGCAGCGGAGCCGGGAACGCTTCGAGCCGATCTCGCCGCCCCGACGGGAGACGCGCATGTTTCGTAGTTTCTACCTCGCGGGTTTCGAATGCGCGACCGGCTACAACATGCACGGTGAGTGGATCGACCAGATCGCTGCCACGGAGCACGATCTCCACGTCGACGCCGACTATCGCAGGCTCGCCGACGTCGGCATCCGCGCCGTGCGCGAGGCGATCCGCTGGCCGCTGGTCGACAGGGGCGACCGCCACGACTTCGCCTCGGTCGAGCCGTTCGTGCAGGCCGCGCTCGATCACGGCTTCGACGTGATCTGGGACCTGTTCCACTACGGCTACCCTGACGGGCTCGATCCGTTCTCGGAGCATTTTGCCGACCGCTTCGCCGCTTACTGCCGGGCGGCCGCACGGTTCATCGTGCAGCGCATGCCCGGGCAGTGCTATTTCACACCGATCAACGAACCTTCGTTCTTCGCCTGGGCCGGCGGCGACGTGGCGCGGTTCGCGCCGCACGCACGAGGGCGGGCCGCGGAGTTGAAGGTCTCGCTCGCGCGCGCCGCGATCCGGGGCATCGACGCGATCCGCGACGTGTGCGCGGACGCGCGCATCGTCAACGTCGACCCGATCTGCCGCGTCGTCGTGGATGGCGACGATCCCGTCCAGGTCGAGCACGCGCAAAGGTTCAACGAACTGTACGTGTTCGAGTTCTGGGACATCGTGAGCGGCAGGCGATTGCCGGAGCTGGGCGGGTCGCCCACGCACCTCGACATCGTGGGCCTGAACTACTACTGGACCAACCAGTGGGCGCTCGGCCGGGAAGGCGTGCCGCTCGCCGACGACGACCCGCGTCGCGTGCCGCTGGCGAACCTCGTGCGCACGACGTGGCGCCGGTACGGCTGCGAGATCATCATTTCGGAGACGAGCGCGCTTGGCGACGCACGCGCGCCGTGGCTGCACGAACTGTCGCAGATGGCAGAGCACCTGCTGGGCGAAGGCGTGCCGCTCGGCGGCATCTGCCTGTATCCGATCCTCGGCATGCCCGAATGGCACGCGCGCGAACAGTGGGCACGCATGGGCCTGTGGGACCTCGAGCGCGAGCAGAACGTTCTCCAGCGCAAAGCCTGCGGGCCGATGATGAGTGCGCTGCGCTCGGTGCACGCCCGGCGCGGCGCCGACCTGGGGCGGCGCGAGCGGCTGCTGCGCCTGCCGCGATCGGGCCGCAATCCGATGCAGCTTCGCGGCCGGCTCGTGTGGCAGCGCGTGCGACCGCAGGCGCACGCCATTCGCGTGTTCCGCTCGAATCGGCGTCGCGGGCCCTGGGTCATGGCGGTCTCGCTCAGGGCCGGCGAGCGCAACGTGGAACACGTGCTGACCGCGAACGACCTGTCGTCGCTGCTCCGGCACGCGGAGGACAGCGCGCCGCGCGAACTGCTGGCGGTGCACGGCATCGCCGACGCGAGCTGGAGCGGCGACGATGATGCGGCATGGTGCGCCCACCTCAAGGAACTGGCCGACAGCGCAGGGCAGCTCGAGGCACCGCCCTCCCGCAAGTGGGAGCAGAGCGGTGATTCCTAGGGTTCGGGGAACGCCGCCATGCGGCGACGGATTTCGGCGAGTTCGTCGGTGTCGAGCCAGGTGCCCCCGCATTGCGGACACTGGTCCATCTCGATGCGCACCCGTGCCGAGTAGGGGCGCCGCGACAGCACCACGTCGGGGTGGTGCGGGCATCGCAGCCGCACCGAGTGATCCATGAGGGCGGTCGGAAACTGCTGCAGGTGCGCGACCAGCGCATCGCCGAACGCGGCTTCGGGACGATCGAACCGCGCGAGTTCGTTACGGTCGAGCCACAGGCCGCCGCATTGCTCGCAGACGTCCGTGTCGACCCCGCCTATCCGCACGCGGGCCAGCACTGCTGCGCAACGGGGACACTTCAACGGCGGCACGGCCGGACTACAACATCGGCCCGTCGATGGTGTCAACGGGCGGAGGTCGCGGGTGGTGCGCGCCAGCGCTATTCTGCCGCGGCAGTCGTCTCCGCTCTGGGCGTGGTCTTCGCTGCCGCCGGCTGGCTCCACTGGCGCGCCGCCAGTTCCCCCTGCCGGGCATAGTCGGTCGCCTCCCCGAGCACCATCGCGGCTTCCTGCGGCGCGTGGAACCCCATCGAGTTCTCCGCCGCGATGAAGTCGAGCCGCCATTGCGCCTTGCGCTGCAACTCCAGCGCGGGTGCGAGCTGCTCGTCGGTCGCGCCGGCGGCCTTCGCGGCCTGGAGGGCGTCGAGCAGCGCAACGATCGCCTCGCCACCGCGCTGCATCAGTTCGAAGTTGCGCGTCTGGATCTGGTCGACGCGCGCCTTGATCTCCTCCTCCGGGAAGTGGTGGCACGTCTGGCACGCGCGGTTCACGTTGAGCAGCGGGCTGCGGACCCAGTGGTCCGAGATCTTGGTGGCGCCGTCCCGCATGTACGGCATGTGGCAGTCGGCGCACGAGACTCCGCTGCGCGCATGCACGCCCTGGCTCCACAACTCGAACTCGGGGTGCTGCGCCTTGAGGACCCTGGCGCCGGTCTCGGCGTGCTTGTAGTCGAAGAACTGCTCGCCGTCGGGGAACTTCGTCTCGTTCCAGGCCTGCTCCATCTGCGCGGCGCGCAGGCCCTTTTCCCAGGGGAACGTGAGCGGCAGCTTCGTCGAGCAGTAGTACTCGACGTGGCACTGGCCGCAGACGTACGAGCGCATCTCGTTGCGCGTGCCGTCGACGTTCGGGTCGTAGGGCTTGGCTCGACCGCCTTCACGCCATTGCTGCACGGACGGCAGGTGCGGGACAGGCGCGTCGGAGTTCGCGAGCTTCTGGATGCCCTCGATGAAGCCAGGGCGCGTGACACGCAGCTTCATCGTGTTCGGATCGTGGCAGTCGACGCAGCTGACCGGGTGTGCGCCGCCGACTTCCTTCAGCATCGCGTTCGTTTCCTGGTACGTCAGCTTGTACGTGGCGTCGAGGCCCGCCTTCGCGTCGCCGTTGCCGAGCTTGCGATAGAGCGGCATGACCGACGCGTGGCAGTGCAGGCACGAGCCCGACTGCGGCTTGGTCAGGCGCAGGGTCTGCTCCTGGTCGGCCAGCATGTAGGCGTGGCCGCGACGATCGCGATAGTCGATCGAGAATGCGTAGCCGAGGAACATGCGCTTCAACCACGGATCGCGCTCGATCTTCTCCGCCGGCAGCGCCTCGCTGCCGCCGTGGCCGCCGAAGCGCGTGCGCGTCGCGATCGCCGTGCGCCGGTACGAGTCGTACTGCTTCGGCCAGTTGACGCCCCACTTTGCCGGGTCCGTCGTGTCCTCGGTCACCTCGACGAGCCGCACGGCGGTCGTCCTCGCTTCCGTCTTGCGCTCGTTGATGTTCACGAGCAACGCCGCGACGCCGGCCGTGATCGCGGCGACGACGAGCGCCACCGCGAGAATGACCGGAAGCGACCAGCCTTGCTGCCGGAACCTGTTCACGTACGTTCTCATGTGCTCTTACCCTGGGTGGTTTCGGCCGCCGTCCGGGCTGCCGCTTCGATCTCTTCCTGGCGCTCGGGCCCGCCGAGGCCCGTCGTCTCGCCGTGCCCGACTCCGATGTGACAGTGGACGCACTGGACCTCGTCCGGCTCGCCGTTGACGCCCTCGATGAGGCCGTGCGCGATCTCGCCGTGGCAGGCGAGGCAGTTGCGCTGCAGGATCGCCGCATTCTTCGGCTTGATCATGATCGGCTCGTGGAAGTCCTGCAGCGTGAACCCCTTCGAGTGGTGCCAGCCGTTCTCGGCCTTGGCGACGTACTTGCCGAGGAAGTCGTGTGGCAGGTGGCAGTCGACGCACTTCGCGACGGCATGGTGCGAGCTCTTCTGCCAGCTCTCGTACTGCGTCTGCATGATGTGGCAGTTGGCGCAGGCCGCCGGGTCGGTGCTCAGATACGAGAGTCCTTCGGCGTGCTGGAACGTGAACAAGCCGAGGCCCAGCAGCACGCCCACGAGCGCGGCCAGCAGTGGCAGTGCATATCGGGGCGTTGCCGTCGTGTCCCTTCGTTCTTCGTCTCGGCTCCCCATGCGGGCTCCCTGGTGCGAACGTGCGCATTTTCGCAGCGCAGCACCGTCAGCAGAAGTTCGTGCTTTACCTGATGGAACCTCTTTCGAGACTGGCTCCAGGCGTGTCCGTGACCGTCCGAGCGATCACGACAGCCAGCCGTGGCTGCCCGCCACCGCGCCGAGCACGGTGACGAGGCTCACCGTGAGCAGCACCCGGTGCAGCCGCTCGATCCGGCGGAACGTCCCTTCGGGGTCGCGTCGGGCGGTCTGCTCGAACCAGCGGTGCAGGAACAGCGGCTCGGCGACGAACAGCATCACCGTAAACAAGGCCCAGATCGCCACCATCGCGTGCATCCACCACCACGAGGCGCTCGCGAAACGATGCCAGAGGTCCCAGGCGTGCACGAGGTAGAAACCCGTCGCTCCCACGAGCAAAGTGGTGAAACGGGCCTGCCACGCGAAGCGCCCTTCGACCGATTCGAAGAACTGCACGCGCTCCTCGGGAGTACGCACGCGGCGCACCGAGGGCAGCAGCACGGTCGTGACGAAAGCCACGCCACCGATCCAGAGCACGACTCCGAGGACGTGCAGCGCGCGCGCGAGGATGGCGTGATCCATGGTGAATCGATTAGATCACGGCGGCTCGTTACAGTGCAGCCGCCGAATCACCCGCAGGACTCGCGAGAAGGCGCAATGGCAACGCCCTCTTCCCTCGGGTACCGCTAATGCCCGAGTGCCAGCGCCTGCGCCTCGGCGCCGTGATGTCGGTGACGACCAAGAGCGAGGCCGGCCGACCCTGCCACTGGGTCGCCACGACGCTGATTCCGACCCAGCGTATCTCGCCGTCGGGGCGGCAGATCCGGATGTCGTACCGATCCTCGACCGCCTCGCCGCGGATGCGGGCCTCGTAGCGCGCGAGCGCGGAGGGGAGGTCCGCAGGGTGAAACACGTCGGCGATGTGCAGCCCGACCAGGTCCTCGGCGCGGCGGCCGCCGAGCGCGGCGACGCTCGGGTTCGCGAAGACGAACCGTGCGTCCTGCACGACGGCGATGCCGTCGTTCACGTGCTCGACGAGTGTGCGGTAGACCTGCTCGGTCTCGGCAGCGGCTGCGGACACGTCCAGGCGTACGGCGTCCATGCGGGTCCCCCAGGGCAGCCTTCCGAACTGTCTCCTCGCTCCGCATCCCAATTAGCGTCGGCGGCCCGCGGGTTCCTCGACCTGGATCAATTGCAGTGCAACACGACCGTCGCGGACGTGCTCACGGTATCGTCCGCATCACCGCATCGAAAACAAGCGCGGTTCCTACCGACGGACGCGGCGCTGGACGGATGCAGGAGCGATTCACGCCGCCCGAATGTCGGTTCGTGATGCAGCATGGAACTGAAACGGCGTGACGCTGCTGGCCCGCCTGGTCGAGGCTTCGGAGCGCGTGAGCGCGGCATCCGCCCGTCTCACCAAGGTGCGCGAACTGGCGCAGTTCTTGCGCACCCTCGAGCCTTCCGAGCTCGCGATCGGCGTGCTGTACCTGTCCGGCGAGGTGCCCCAAGGTCGCTGTGGCATCGGGCCGACCGCTCTGCGCGCTGCCGACGCCGCTGCAGCGGCCAGCCGCCCATCGTTGTCGCTTGCGGAAGTGGACCGGACACTCGCGGAGGTCGCCGTCTTGTGCGGCAAAGGTGTTGCCGCACGACGTGCCGCTGCGCTCGGCGAACTCTTCCAGCGGGCGACGGTTCCCGAACGGCTGTTCCTGGCCCGGCTGCTGCTCGGTGAACTTCGCCAGGGGGCGCTCGCGGGTGTGATGGTCGACGCCATCGCGCTCGCGGCAGACGTACCGGTCAGCGAGGTGCGTCGAGCGATGATGTACGCCCCGGATATCGGTGCTGTGGCGCAGGCTGCCTTGAACGAAGAGTGCCTCGGCTTTGCCAGCTTTCAGCTCGAGGTGCTCGCGCCGATCGCGCCGATGCTGGCGCAGACGGCGACCGATCCGGGCCAGGCACTGCGCGAGCTCGGCGGAGAAGCTGCATTCGAGTGGAAGGTCGATGGCGCGCGCATCCAGGTTCACAAGTCCGGGCCGGCAGTGCGCATCTACACCCGCAACCTCAACGACGTCACCGCGGCGCTTCCGGAGATCGTCGATCAGGTGCAGGCCCTTCCTGCGGCTGAGTTGATCCTGGATGGCGAAGCCGTCGCTCTCGACACCGCGGACCGGCCGCACCCGTTCCAGGTCACGATGCGGCGCTTCGGCCGCAAGCTCGACGTCGCGCGCCTGACGGTCGAGTTGCCGATGCGAGCCTTCTTCTTCGACTGCCTGCGATCCGGGCACGAGACGCTCGCCGACCGGCCGACGCGCGAGCGTTTCGCTGCGCTCGACGCGGCGTTGCCGGGATCGCTGCGCATGCCGCGTCTGGTCACGACCTCCGAAGCAGAGGCACAGACGTTCTACGAGTCTGCGCTGGCCGCCGGGCACGAAGGCGTCATGGCCAAGTCGCTCGACGCGCCCTACGAAGCGGGAAGTCGCGGCGCCGCCTGGCTCAAGATCAAGCGTGCGCACACGCTCGACCTCGTGATCCTGGCCGCGGAATGGGGACATGGCCGCCGAACGGGCAAGCTCTCCAACCTGCACCTGGGGGCGCTCGATCCGGCAACCGGCGAATACGTCATGCTCGGCAAGACGTTCAAAGGGCTCACCGACCGGATGCTGGAGTGGCAGACGAAGGAACTCCTGGCGCGCGAGACCGGTCGGGACCCGATGACGGTTTACGTGCGACCGGAACTCGTCGCGGAGATCGCCTTCAGCGACCTGCAGGCGAGCCCACGGTATCCCGGCGGACTGGCGCTACGCCTGGCGCGGGTCAAGCGTTATCGCACGGACAAAGGCGCTGCCCACGCGGACACGATGGAGACGGTGCGCCGCATCTACGACGCGCAGCGCGCGGCCGCGACCCCGACACGTCCTTAGATTCTTGCTGGTCCGCGCCGCGTCCTTGCGCGACGGTCTAGAACACCAGAGGCTGCTCGAGCGCCCGGTAGAGCAACGCGAACAAGGCGGTCGCTCCCGCGAGCAGTCCGCCGACAATCGCAGCCAGGTACCTCAGATTGTCTTCACGCACGGGCAAACCCTCTCGTTCGTCAGCCGCAGCACGGCCGGGTAACCCCTGCGAACGGAAGCTTAACCTGCGATTGTTGCAGAGCAGCAAAACTGGGATGAGCGTTCTTCACCATCGGGTGACGCATGCTCACGTGACCGTACTTGCCAGCAGCGATCGATCCGGGCACCCACCCGACAACGGCGAGATCGCAGGGCGAGCCTATACCACGGTGTAAGTCGGTGATCCTTCATGCCACTCCTGCAGTCGATGCGCATGACAACGGTGTACCCCGGCTCAATGGCACGGCGCACGGCACGTACCTACGCTTGACACCGTGCTTTCCGCCCTCGCCACACCAGTCCGGAACTCTTCTCTCCTCGGTCTCCCCCCCCTTGCAGTGAGTCCCGGCGTGGCGAGGGCCTTTTACCCATTCGACGACACGAGCGGTGCCCCGACCATGACGATGCAGGAACATGTCGTGCGGCTGCGCTTCGATCGATTCGAACTCGACGAAGCCGATGCAAGACTCACGTGCGCAGGTGTGCCCGTGCCGCTCGCGCCGACACCGTTCGCCGTGCTTTGCACGCTCGCGCGCACGCCCTGCACACTCATGAGGAAGCAAGCGCTGCTCGACGCGGTCTGGGGTCATCGGTTCGTCACCGACTCGGCGTTGAAGCAGGCGATCAGCGAAGTGCGGGCGGCGCTCGGCGACGACCCGAAGCAGCCGCGCTACATCGCGACGGTGGCGCGACGGGGCTATCGCTTCATCGGCACTGCGGTCCACGCGCCGTGCCAGAGCGCTCCTGCGGTCGAGCGGAGCGGCACGGGTGAAGCGGATCACGCCACGCTGGCAGCGCTCAACGAACAGAGCCATGGGGATCCGGTGGTCGCCGACCTCGTTCGCGCGGTCCGCGCCACGCAGGAGCGCGAGCGCCTCGTTCTCCACCACCTGGACGTCTGCCGGAAAATGCTGCTGCGGCTCATCGATCTCGCCGAGGGGCGTCCCGATGAACTGCAGCCCGTGAGCTGGCACGCCTACGCGCGGGCGCTCGACTGACGCCACCGGTCATCCGTTGTATGTGCGCCGGCTGGAAGTCGCAACCGGCTGCTACTTCGGTATCGCCGCCTTCTGCCAACTGCCAATTTTCCGTCTTGGACTCTGCGCGTACGTTCGCCTCAGGAAACACGCTTCCGACATGCGAGGTGAACGATGTTCGACGGCAGTCCTTCGTACTCGAGCGAGTGGTTCTCGGATCGACCTCTCGCGCAGGGCGAGGAGCCTCCGTTGGGCGCGCACGTCGTGTCGCCGCGTCTCGGTTATCTGCACCACGGAATCTACATCGGTCGCGGTCGCGTCGTGCACTACGCCGGGTTGTCCTGCGGGTTGGTCCGCGGACCCGTCCAGGCAGTGCCGCTCTCGTCGTTTGCCGGTGGCCGCCGGGTCGCGACACGTTGCTCGAAACGACGGTCCTACGACGCCGCGGAAGTGATTCGTCGGGCGTGCTCGCGACTCGGTGAGAACCGGTATGCCGTCCTCAGCAACAATTGCGAACACTTCTGCGAGTGGTGTCTCTATGGTGAAGCGCGCAGTTACCAGATCGAGCGTCTGCTCGCGTGGCTGCGCCCGCCCGCCCTGGCCCGTGACCTGAACTGACCGACATGGGCTGCAGGCGCAACTGCCCGGCCTGTCGTCTACCGGCACCTACGGCTTCGCCAGCGCCGCGCTCACGCAGTCGAGCAGCTCGTCCGGCGCGAACGGCTTGCTGAGGTAGCACTTGATGCCGAGTTCACGCGCGCGCGATTGCGTCGCGTCCTCAGGGTGGGCGGTGATCATCACGGTCGGAAGGCCGTCGCCGGCGGCGACCAGCGCCTGGTACAGCTCGAGCCCCGACATGCCGGGCATGCGCAGGTCGACGATCAGGCACGCCGTGCGCGCGCGACTGGTCGAGGCGAGAAAAGCCGCGGCGCTCTCGAACGCAGCCGTGGAGAAACCCGCCGATTTCAGCAAATTACGTGTCGCGTTGCGGATCGATGGGTCGTCGTCCACGATGGCGATGAGCGGCGCCTCGGCCATTTCGTCTCCACGTTGGGAGATCAGGGTAGCGCGCTCGACGGTCCAGCCCCACTGCACCCAGGCGTCGGACACTTATACTTTGGTATGACCACGCGGCTGGACGGACGCGGGCAGGCCGAGCCGGTCGGCCATGCGCACCAGCTCGGCCACGGATTTTGCCAGCATCTTGCGCATGACCTGGCCGCGGTGGACCTTGACGGTCACCAGGCTCAAGTTGAGGTCGGCCGCGATCTGCTTGTTCGCCCGCCCCGTGACGACCAGCTGCATGACTTCGCGCTCCCGTTCCGTGAGGCCGCGATAACGCGCCTTCAGATCGGCGAGGCTCGCCGCGTCCCGGCGCCTTGCGCGATCGCGCCCGATCGCCGCATCGATCGCATCGAGGAGCACCTGGTCGTCGAACGGCTTGGTCAGGAACTCGAGCGCGCCGGCCTTCATCGCCCGCACGGTCATCGGCACGTCGCCATGCCCGCTGATGAAGATGATCGGGAGGGCGATCCCGGCCTTGGCGAGCTCCTGTTGAAACGTCAGGCCGCTCATGCCCGGCAGCCGCACGTCCAGCACGAGGCAGCCCGGCGCATCCCGGCGCTCGGCGTGCATGAACTCCTGCGCCGAGGCGAAGAGCTGCACGTCCAGCGACACCGAGCGCAGCAGGGAGTCGAGCGAGCGGCGCATGGACGGGTCGTCGTCGACGACGAAGACGACGGGCCGATCATCGGTCATGATTCCTCCTCCGCAACCGGCAGGGAAAAGCGGAAGACCGCGCCGTGGGGATCGTTCGGGACCGCCCACAGCCGCCCTCCGTGTGCCTCGACGATCGAGCGGGCAATCGACAAGCCGATCCCGACGCCGCCGGCCTTGGTCGTATAGAACGCCTCGAACAGCCGCTCGGCGCCCTTCGGGTCGAGCCCGGTGCCGGAATCGCGTACCTCGACCAGCACCGCATCCGGGCCGTCCCGTCCCGAAACGATCGTCAGTGCGCGCGGACGATCCCCGATGCCTCGCATCGCGTCGATCGCGTTCATGATCAGGTTCAGCAGCACCTGCTGCAGCTGGACACGATCGCCCGCCACGTGTGGCAGCGTCTCGTCGAGTTCGGTCCGGAGCAGGATTTCATGGCTGCGAAATTCGTGGGCCGCAAGCTGGAGGACGTCGCGAATCTTGCGGTTGACATCGAGCAGCTCTTTGCGTGGGAGCTGACGCTTGGTGAGCGCACGGATGCGCGCGATGATCTCGCGCGCCCGCTGGCTGTCGGCCGCGATGTTGTCGAGCACCGTCCGGGCTTCTGCAATGTTGGGCGGCTCCGCTGCCAGCCAGCGCGTGCAGGCGCCGACGCTCGCGATCATCGCCCCGAGGGGCTGGCTGACTTCGTGGCCGATCGCGGCGCTCAGCTCGCCCAGCGTCGTGATCCGCGACACACGGGCCAGCTCGATCCGGGCCGTCTCCAGTGCACTTTCCTGCTGCCGCAGCTTTTCCTCGGAACGCTTGCGCTCGGTGATGTCTCGCACGATCGACAGAAATAAGAGCTTGCCTGCCTGCCTGAACGTCACCGTGCGGATCTCGACCGGAAAATCGGACCCGTCCCTGCGTCGATGCCGGGTCTCGAAGGTCACGACCTCGCCGGCACTCGTTCGCTGCATGAGCCGCGCGATGGACGCCTCGTCCAGGCCCACGTCGAAATCGCGCGGATGCAGCCCTATCAACTGCTCGCGTTCCAGGCCGAGGCTCTGGCACGCCTGCCGGTTGACGTCGACGACGGTCGCGTGCTCGTCCATGAGATAGAACGCGTCTGCCGCGTTATCGACGAAGGTCCGGAATCGAGACTCGGCGGCGCGTAATTCCTCTTCGGCATGCTTCCGGTCCGTGATGTCGATCATGAAGCCGACCATGCGGTCGGGTCGGCCCTCGGCATCGCTGAACATGCGTCCCTTGGCCTGCAACCAGTGCACGGAGCCGTCCTTGTGAATGACCCGGTACTCGGCTGCGATATCGCCTGTTTGCTGCGCACGCCTGATCGCCACCTTCACCGATGGCCAGTCGTCGGGATGCACGAGCTTCTTCCAGCCCTCGAACGTTCGATCGAACGCGCCGGGCTCGAGGCCATACATCGCCTCGAGGTCGGGTGACCAGGAGTTCTCGCTTTCACGCGCGCCGATGTGCCAGTCGAACGCCACTGCGCGTGCCGCCTTCTGCGCAAGGTCGAGCAT
>DASSJN010000118.1:0-10972 GCA_035691185.1 Steroidobacteraceae bacterium | reverse complement strand
ATAGGGGGCCAGGGGATAGGGGATAGGGATAGGGGATAGAGGATAGGGGGTAGGGGGTAGGGGATAGGGATAGGGGTAGGGGATAGTGGAAGCGAAGCGTCGCTGCACGCGCCGCAGGCGCGTCCGCCACTATCCCCTGTTCCCTATCCCCTCCAGGAACGGCAGGTTCAGCCCTTGCGCGCGCGCGCAATCGATCGCGGCCGGGTAACCCGCGTCCGCGTGGCGCATCACGCCCGAGGCGGGGTCGTTCCAGAGCACGCGCTCGATGCGACGGGCCGCCGCGTCGGTGCCGTCGCAGACGATCACGACGCCGGCGTGCTGCGAGTAGCCGATGCCGACCCCGCCCCCGTGGTGGATCGAGACCCAGGTCGCGCCGCTAGCGGTGTTGAGCAGCGCATTGAGCAGCGGCCAGTCGGCCACGGCATCCGAGCCGTCACGCATGGCTTCCGTCTCGCGATTCGGGCTCGCGACGGAGCCGGAGTCGAGGTGGTCGCGACCGATCACGACCGGTGCTTCGAGCTCGCCGCGCGCCACCATTTCGTTGAACGCGAGCCCGAGCCGGTGCCGCTGTCCGAGCCCCACCCAGCAGATGCGCGCCGGCAATCCCTGGAACTGGATGCGCTCGCGCGCCATGTCGAGCCAGCGGTGCAGGTGTGGGTCGTCCGGGATCAGCTCCTTGACCTTGGCGTCGGTGCGGTAGATGTCCTCCGGGTTGCCCGACAGGGCGACCCAGCGGAATGGTCCGACGCCGCGGCAGAACAGCGGCCGCACATACGCGGGCACGAACCCGGGAAAGGCGAACGCGTCCCTCACGCCTTCGTCGTACGCCACCTGGCGGATGTTGTTGCCGTAGTCGAACACCGGGAGGCCGAGCTTCTGGAACGCGAGCATGGCCTCGACGTGGCGCGCCATCGAGCGGCGCGCGGCGATCTCCACGCTGCGCGGATCGTCGTGGCGCAGGCGATCCCACTGCTCGACCGTCCAACCTTCGGGCAGATAGCCGTTCACCGGATCGTGCGCCGAGGTCTGGTCGGTGACCGCGTCGGGCCGCACGCCGCGCCGCAGCAGTTCGGGCAGCACCTCCGCGGCGTTGCCGAGCAGGCTGACCGAAACCGGCGTCCGGTCGCGCACCGAGCGATCGATGATCTCGAGTGCGTGGTCGAGCGAAGCCGCGCGCACGTCGAGGTAGCGTGTGTCGAGCCGCTTCTGGATCCGCTCGGGGCGGCACTCGATCGCGAGCATTGACGCTCCGGCCATGGTCCCGGCGAGCGGCTGCGCTCCGCCCATGCCGCCGAGCCCCGCCGTGAGAATCCAGCGCCCGGCGAGATTGCCGCCGTAATGCTGCCGGCCCATTTCGACGAACGTCTCGTAGGTGCCCTGCACGATGCCCTGGCTGCCGATGTAGATCCACGAGCCGGCCGTCATCTGGCCGTACATCATCAACCCCTTGCGGTCGAGTTCGTGGAAGTGGTCCCAGGTGGCCCAGCGCCCGACCAGGTTGGAATTGGCGATGAGCACGCGCGGGGCATCCGCGTGCGTACGGAACACGCCCACCGGCTTGCCCGACTGCACGAGCAGGGTCTCGTCCGGCCCCAGCTCGCGCAGGCAGCGCACGATGCGCTCGTAGGCGTCCCAGTTGCGCGCGGCGCGGCCGATGCCGCCGTAGACGACGAGCTCGTCCGGCCGCTCCGCAACGTCCGGATCGAGGTTGTTCATGAGCAGGCGCAGCGGAGCCTCGGTCAGCCAGCTGCGCGCCGAACAAGCCGGGCCGCGCGGAGCACGGATCGCGCCGCGTCCCGGGTGAGCAGGGTGGAGGTCGTTCATGCGCGCGTTTATATCATTCCCGCCGGCACCCGCGGCCGGTGCCCGGGTGCCGGGCCGTGATCACATGCTCAACGCGGCGCGCGTGCGCATCGCGGCCGCGTCGACGTCCGCCTCGTCACGCGCGAGCACGGCGAGCGTGCCTGTAACGGCCGGCACCAGCACGCCGCGGTACCCGCCCTCGTCGAAACCTTCGCGTGCCGGGACGCGCTCGTGCGTCAGGACCATGACGGTGACGGGTCCCGACTCCGTCCGTACGACGAGGTGAGGAACGCGCCTGCCGCGGAACCAGCACGTCGAGGCATATGTGACCTCCACCGATCGTGGTCGGAGGCTCAGGTTGCTCCGTGCGAGGACTCTTGCGACGTCCGCCGTCGGCAGCGGGGCGGTCGTGGACCAGGCCTGCGGTTCGTGCGCCATGTGCGCCACGACGTCCGCCGCGAGCGAGTCTCGCGGGAAGCCCGCCCACAGCAGCCCGGCGAGCACGGCGACACTGGCCACGCTCGCGGCCAACGCGAGGCCGCCGAGGACACGACGCGTGCGCTCAGGCCCGCCGGTGGGCATCGCGATGACGTTGCCGTCGGCTGCGGCGGCCCGCCGGTCGACGTGTCGTGCATGCACCGCGGCCGGCACGGGCACTTCGAGTGCCGCGCGCAGCCGACGATCGAGTTCCAGCAGTTCACGGCGGTGCACGGCGCAGTCGGGGCATTGCTGCACGTGGGCCGCGAGGGCGAGGTCGTCGCTGGACGGATCGACCTCGAGTGCAAAGCGGGCGTCGCCGCACTTCACGTCGACCCCTCCCGCGCGGCGCCGAGCACAGCGACCCGGAGTCTCTGGCGCGCCCGGCACAGCCGTGTCAAGACGGCGCCGTTGCTCAGGCCGAGGTGGGCCGCAATCTCGTCGGTCGAATATCCCATCAGCACCTGCAGCACCAGCGGTTCACGATATTCGCCGGGTAACGCCAGGATGGCCGCGCGAACGTCCGCGAACGCGTCCTGGTCGTCGGAGCGGCCGAGTGCCGGATCCTCCGCTGCGGCGAGGTCGTCCACGTCGACGGTTTCGAGGCGCTTGCGCTCGTACAGCCGGGCATGTTCGCGCCGCGCGATCGTCAGCAGCCACGGGCGCGCCTTGCCGTCGTCGGTCAGCGAATCGATCGAGCGCCACGCGCGCAACAGCGTCTCCTGCACGACGTCCTCCGCGACCGTCGGGTTTCGCGACAGCCAGAACGCGAACCGGTACACGTCCGCGCGCAGCGGCTGGCATAGCTGCTCGAAGCGTCGCCGTCGCGGGTCCAAGGCCACTCCTGTGAACAGACCGTGGAAGAAACCGATTCCTTACCGGCGCGGTCATCATACCGGCCGCGACCCGGCGGCGCGGGCGGCGCAGCGCCGGTAATGAATCCCGGACGACCCCGGTCCATTCCTGCGACGCGACGCGTGAAATCGCGCGGACGTCGCGTTCGCACGGCCCGCGGCCGGCGTCATCGCGCGGACACACGCAAGGAGTAAGGACGATGAACATCAGGAATCTCGCCATCGCAGCGGCGGTCGGCAGCCTGGTCGCCCTGGGCGCGCAATCGGCGACGGCCGGCGACATGGAGCAGGGCAAGGACAAGGAAAAGTGCTACGGCGTCGCCAAGGCCGGCAAGAACGACTGCGCCTCGGGCAGCCACGCCTGCGCCGGCCACGCAAAGGCGGACAACGACCCCGCCGAATGGAAGTACGTGCCCAAGGGCGAGTGCGAGAAGATGGGTGGCTCGCTCGCCGCTGCCAAGAAGCCGATGTGACTTAGCGTCGCTGCGCGCGACGCCCGTCAGGGGCGTCGCCGCTCAGTGGCACGGAGCCGCGCCATGAATGCCGTCATTCCCCTGCGCTCGTTGAATCGATCCGCTGCGCGCGTCGCGGCCCGCGTCGAGGACGTCTTCCTGCTCGCGCTGCGTCTCTACGTGTCGTGGCAGTTCCTGAAATCCGGCTGGCTCAAGTTGCAGGACTGGGAAACCACGCAGTTCCTGTTCGAAGAGGAATATCGCGTTCCGCTGCTGTCGCCCGCGGTCGCCGCCGTGCTCGGCACCGCAGGTGAACTCGTGTTCCCGCTGGGCCTGGCGATCGGGCTGCTCGGTCGCTACGCGGCGGTCGGGCTGTGGTGCGTCAATGCGCTGGCGGTCGTCGCTTACGCGCACGTGCTGTTCGCCGAGGGATTCGAAGGCGCCATCGCGCAGCATTACCTCTGGGGTGTCGTGCTCCTCGCGCTCGTGGTGTTCGGGCCCGGTCGAATCTCCGCCGACGGGTGGCTGGAACGCGGTGAAGGAAACGTCCGACATCGCAGGGCGAGGTAGGCCGACGCTGGACAGTAACCCGTCGTCGCAGGATGATTGTCCGGCCCGCTGAGCGCAGCTCCGGCGTGGACGATGCGGCTTCTACACCCTGCGGCGAGGCCCCATGAGCAACTTCAAGTCGTCGTACACGGACGTGCTCGCCACGCTGTACTGGGACATCGAGTCCCTGCTGCTGGAATACAGCGATCGGGCGGCGTTGTTGTCTCCCTCCGCCCGCGAGGCCATGTGGGGCAAGTTCGAGGCCTTGCGCGAGCGATTCTCGGTGCTCAAGGCCCAGGCGAACGAGATGCTCGGGCAAGGCGCGGCGGCGGACGGCCACGACGCGATGGTGCATTCGTTCCTCGCCGAACTGGAGCGCCTGCTCGACGTCGAGCACGAGGGCGACGACTGGGAGACGTACGTCGGCGCCGCGATGATCCAGGCGGAGAATCGCATCTACGACGAGGCGCACTGGGTGCAGCGTCTGGCCTGATTCCGCGCGACGGACGGGCGTCGCCGGCCCGGACGCGCAAGTGCGGGCTATCATCGCGGTCCCACGCCTGTCCTGGCCCGGTGACGCATGATCCGCTGGTTCCTGATCGTTTCGCTGCTGCAGCTCGTGGCGTTCTGGAAGATCCTCGGGCGGATGGGTTTCCCGCCATGGCTCGCCGTCATGGCCTCCATCCCGCTCGTGAACCTCATCCTGCTGTACTACGTCGCGTTGACGCCGTGGCCGCGCGAGGGCCGCTGGAACGAGGGCGCCGGGACTACGGGCGGTCAAGGCGACGCCAAATTCTGATAACGTTGCCGTCCGCGCCTTCGGCGCGCGCAAGGCTCGATTGCAGAGGACGACCATGGCCGGCAACGCCCCCGAACCGAAGATGGACGCGGACGACCTGTACCGCGAGGACGTTTACTCCGACCGCAAGGTGGGCACGATCCGCGTCATGACGCCCGTGAAACCCGATGGCTCGCCCGATCCGGCACGCACGTCGCTGTTCGTCGGCCAGGCACAGATCATGACGCCCGCGGGCGTGCTGCCGTTGTCGTTCGAAATCGATGCGAAAAACCTCGCCGAGGCCTGCGCGGGTTTCGCGGACGGCGCCAAGGTCGCCTTCGGGGAGACGATGAAGGAACTGCAGGAGATGCGGCGGCAGCAGGCCTCGTCGATCGTCATCCCGGAGGCGGGCGCGGCGGCAGCGCTGGGGCAGGGCGGTCCGCCCCGCGGCAAGATCCAGTTTCCCTGAGGTGGCTTCTACACCTCTCCCGCGCCTGCGGGAGGGGTCGCGACGCAGTCGCGGGCGGGGGTCCTCAGTACGGGCGCTCGCCTACCCAGTTTCCCGCCGGCCAGTAGTTGCAGACGAGCGTGCCGCGGAAACGCAGCCGCGGACACGAGCCCACGGCGCATCCGACCTCGCGCGTCGTTCGCCAGACCACCTGCGTGTAGTGGCCGCACATGGCGCCATCGCGGCATGCATTGCGGTCGTAGTCGTAGTCCCTGGCTTCGCCGGCCCAGTCTTCGACGGCTTCCACCGGGTTTGCCACGGGCGCAGTGGTCGCGTGCAGGTTCTCTCCCAGGGGCCCCGGGAACAGGTCGCTGCGCCCCGAGCTGTGGTCGAGCATGCCGCGAGCAGCGTCCCGGTCGACGCACGCATTGGCCCAGCGCCGCGCAACCTCCGCCAGTTGCGGATTCCACTTGAGTGGCGGCACGCCGACGCGGGCCCGCACGCGGTTGTGGGCGGCCGTGATGCCGGCAACAGCTGCGGGCTCGGTGACGGGGGTCGCGGATCGCGCCGCGGGCGTCACTTGTGGCGTGACGGTGCCGGCGTGGCCGGCGACCGAAGGTGTCTCGACGCAACCCCACGCCAGCACGACCAACGGCAGCGTCACGGTCCACTTCGCCTGGTTCCACATGGCGACAGTGAGCCGCGCCTGCGCACCTGGTGCAAGTCCGGGCCGTCGCTCCGAGCGGTCGGTGACGCGCGAAGCGGCGCGTCCGCCTAGCGCGCCTGGCGCGTGAGCAGATAGCCGAGCGGCCCGAACGAGCCGAGCGCGAGCGTGGCGACGATCCAGGGCCACGCGTTGCGGCCCGAGGCAGGGGCCTCGCGCCAGAGGGCGACCGGCGCTCAAGGCGCCGAACACGGCGAGCGTGAGACGTTCTTCCCGGCCAACGGGTTCAGGGCGCAGGCTCGCGCAGTTGCACGGCTGACCGACGCCGGGATCGACGGGCCGCCGGCGTAGCCTGCTGCTTCGGTCCGTCCGTCACCGCGCTGTACAGGGCTCCTGCGCGCACGTTGCGGCGGGTTCCCCGCGTCGTACCGTGCCGGGCCAGCGCGCGTCCGCATGCAGGCTGCGCAGGAACGGTGAAAAGCGCAGGTGATAAATCCACTGCCAGTTCCCGGTCAGCCATGCGTTCTGGCCCAGCCGATCGTACGCGGTGCCGATCCACTCGAAGGCGCGGTCGTGCTCCCCGCGATGGGCATGCAGCTCCGCCAGCCGCACGGCCTCGGCCGGCCCCGTGCCCGCGCGCAGGCGGGCCGCAGCAGCGTCGGCGTCGGTGTCACGCCTCAATTCCAAATTGGCGAGCGCCAGCACGAAGTCCCGGTCCGGGCCGCCCGGCCAGCGCTCCGCCTGCGCCAGGGCTTCGGCGTGCTTGCCCTCCAGCAACAGGATCCGTACGAGGTCGACCTCCACGTCGGGCGCCGTCTCTGGCGCGATCTCGACGGACCGCAGGAATTCGGCCCGCGCCTCGTCCAGACGGCCCGCCGCCAGCAGGGTGAACGCGAAGTTCCCGCGCGTCACGCGCGAGAGCGGATCGGCCGCCACGAGCCGGCGTTCCAATGCGATCGCCTCGTCGAGCCGGCCCTGCAGCGCAAGCGCGCGCGAGAACCAGTTGAGAACGGCAGGGTCCTCAGGTGCGAGGTCGTAGGCGATCGATGCCTCCGCCTCCGCCCGGACGACGTCGCCGGTTTCCGCATAGTGACCCGCTGCGCGGATCCGCGCCTCCGCGAGCCCGGGATCGAGGGCCAGCGCCCGCTCGATGGCCTCCTTTCTGTTGCGCAGCAACTCGTCGGTGTCTGCACCTTCCTCGCCGATCAGCGCGCCATGCACGCCAGCCAGTCCGGCCCACGCGCGCGCGAACCCCGGATCGATGCGCAGCGCCTCCTCGTAGGCCTGCTGCGAGCGCACGAGGTCGCCCGGCAGCCGCCGGTGGAAGAAGAAGCGAGCACGGAGAAAGGCGTCGTGCGCCTCGGGAGCCACTGCGCGGCTCGCGGATCGAGGGAGGCTCGCCAGGCTGGCCTCCAGCGCCGTCGCGATTTGCTCGGCGATGTCGCGCTGCACCGCGAGTAAGTCACGGGCGTCGCGTTCGTACGCCTTCGACCAGACGTGCGAGCTGTCCCGCGCGTCGATGAGCTGCGCCGTGATTCGCAGGTGCTGGCCAGACCTGCGCACGCTGCCTTCGATGACGTATTGGACGCCGAGCTTGTCGGCGATGTCGCCGATGCTGACCGCCTGGTCCCTGAACGCAAAGGACGACGTGCGGGCGATCACCCGAAGCCCGTCCGACTGGGCGAGCACGTGCAGGATTTCCTCGGCGATGCCATCGGAGAAGTATTCGCCGCGCGGGTCGGCCGTCAGGTTGGCGAACGGCAGCACGGCGATCGAGGGGCGTGCGTCGACGGCGTCGCCTGCGCGCGCGGGCCCCACACCGCCAGCGGCCTCGTCCCGCGCGGCGATGTTCCAGCCAATCGCTGCCACCAGCGTGACGAGCAAGGTCGCCCCCGCCAGGGCGGCGATGCGGCGCGTCGGCTTCAACTCAGGGCCGGCAGGCGATGCGGGGGCTGCCTGCCCGGCATCCGCCGCCGGCTCATCGCCGGCTTCGATCACCGGGAGCGCGAAGACGTAGCCGCGACGTGGCACGGTCCGGACGACCTCCTGTGCCTCGTCGCCGAGGGCGCGACGCACGTCGATGAGGCACTGGGTGATGGCGCCCTCGGTGACCACGGTCTTGCCCCAGACCGCGCCGAGCAATTCCTCCTTGGTCACGAGCTCGCCGTGCCGCTCCACTAGGGCCTGCAGCACTGCGAACGACTTCGGCCGCAGGCGCACCTCGACCTGCCCCTTGAGCAACGAGCCGCGCCTGAGGTCGAGCGTGTAGTCCCCGAAGCGATAACTTCGCCGGGCCGGCATTCCTTTTCCCCGCCGCGACGTTCCGCCACGTCGGTCGGCTTCGCGAGATTTCGTTCCTTTATAGCGTCTTTTTAGCGCAGCTGTCGTGACTTCCGATACCGCCGGGGCCAGGGTCGTGCCTGGAAACGCCACACTCGCAGGAGAAATAAATCATGACAATGTCGAGCAGGTCCTTCTTCGTCACGCCCGCGGTCCCGGTGCGCCGTCTCGCCCTCGCGCTGGTACTCGCGGCCGGCGCGGCGGCCCCGACCGCGCTGGCGACGCCGGGTTCAGGGATCCTCTCCGCGCCGGTGGTCGCGCGCGGCGCGTTCGTCGACGTGACCGATCTCAAGTTCAAGATCACCGGCCACGGGCAGGAGGTCATCCACGTCAACGGGTCCGCAGACACGGTGGTGCAGCAGGTCGTGTTCGCGCCGGGCGGCGTCTTCGGCTGGCACAGCCACCCCGGCCCGGTCGTCGTGGTCATCAAGTCGGGAGAACTGGCCTTCTACGAAGCGGACGATCCCACCTGCACGCCGCGGATCTACGTCGCGGGCGACGTCTTCGTCGACAGCGGCCAGGGCCACGTGCATTTCGCGCGCAACCCGAGCACGACGGACAATCTCGAATTGTGGGCCACGTACTTCGACGTTCCGCCGTCGGCCTCGCCGCGCATCGACGCGCCCGACCCCGGGAACTGCACGTTCTGAGCCGGCCCGCGGGGGCCACCCGCTCGATACGACGGACGGCCCTCGTCGCTCGACCCCCGGGTCAGCGTCCGAGCGATGCGATGCACTCGGCGACGGTCTCGGCGGTGTAGTCGGTGAACGGGCGCCCGCGCGACTTGCGCTGCCGCCACTCCCACGGCGCCGCGCGCTGCTCGACAGGCAGGTGCCAGAGGCCACGACTCAGGTCACGCGCGGCCTTTTCGTGCGCACAGTAGGCCGGGTCGCCCGCGTACCTGCGGTACGTCCACGCGTTGCCCGTCCTGATCATCTCCGCGTTGACGTCGAGGTCGCCCACCCAGAGCCGCGCGACGAGGCGGTCGTAGCGATCCTGCTCGAACGGCTCGACGTCCACCTGCCTGCCGAAGACCAGGTCCGACAGGGCACGTCTGGCCGCGGCGCCGTGCGGCTGGCCGGACTCGGGCGCGTCGATCGCGTGAAAGCGGATCCGGATCATGCCCGACGCGAGGCGCACGTCGGCCGTGTCGCCGTCGACCACGCCCACGACCACGCCGGGCAGCACCGTGCGCGGCGGGTCTGTCGCGTGCGCGGCCGGTGACACGGAAGCGATGCCCGCGAGCGGAACAGCCATCGCCAACGCACGGATCGATCGCAGGACATGCATCGCGCCATTGTGCCTGCACACGGCCGAATCTGCGGCTAGCCACACGAAACTGCGCGAGGCATCACGCGCGCGCATTGCTACGGTGGTCGGCGTGGCAATTCCCCGGAGCACGCACATGGAACGTCTCGCAACCGTGTCGACGTGGTGGGCACTGCTCGTATTCGGTGCAGGCGCCGCCTCCACGCTCCACGCCGCTTCCTGTCGACCGGAGACGTCTCGTCCCGCCTACGGGGAGCGCAGTTTCCTCGGCTATGCGTGCCGTGACGCCGAGTGCGCCGCGCACAAGGCGGGGTTCGCGTGGGCGGACCGGCAGGGCATCAGCGACCCGGCGGCCTGTGTCGACGCCGAGGACGCGGCGTTCGTCGAAGGCTGTCGTGCATTCGCGGAGCTGGCGGTCACGGCGGAGCAGTCGGGCTTCGAATGGGCCCGCGAAAACGAGCTCGCGGACGACTGCCTCTGCAGCGGCGCCGGCCACCGGTTCGCCGCCGGGTGCGAGGCTTACGTCGGCGGCTTCGCGCACTGAGCCGGAGCCCAGCCGTGGCCACGGTGCGACGAACCGTTCGCGAAGCCACGGAACCCCCGCTAAAGTCGCGCGGTGACACTCGACGACCTCCGCCGCAACCGCAATCTCCTGTTCTGGGCGCTGCACACGCTCGGCTGGAGCGCGTACCTGATCACGCAGTACCTGGGCGCGCTGCTGTATGAGAAACCCACGGCCTACATCAAGGTCGTGTTCGCGGCGGCCGCCGGCGGCTTCGTGCTCTCGGCGCCGCTGCGCTACCTGTACCGGTGGCTGTGGAAGCAGCGGCCGGCCGTCATCGTCCCGTCGGTGCTGTTCGCGGCGTGGGTCACCGCGCTCTGCTGGCGCGTGGTCATCAACTCGTCCTACATGCATTGGGTCGACGACCACAGCATGGGCAACGAGCCCTGGTACGGCATCTTCGTCGGTACGCTCAGCTCCACGTACCTGCTGCTCTGCTGGTCAGGCCTCTATTTCGGCATCAAGTACTACGAGACGCTGCAGGCCCAGCGCGAATCCGTGCTGCGGGCCTCCGCCCTCGCCCAGGAAGCGCAGGTCAAGATGCTGCGCTACCAGCTCAACCCGCACTTCCTGTTCAACACGCTCAACGCGATCTCGACGTTGATCCTCGACGGACAGGGCAGGGTGGCCAACCAGGCCGTCGGCCGGCTCTCGGACTTCCTGCGCTATACGCTCGACCAGGACCCGATGAAGAAGGTCACGCTGCGCCACGAACTCGATGCGCTGAACCTCTACCTCGGCATCGAGCAGCTGCGCTTCGGCGACCGGCTGCGGCT
>DASSJN010000117.1:0-14145 GCA_035691185.1 Steroidobacteraceae bacterium | reverse complement strand
GATCGACGGCGTGGAGGGGGAGGCGTTGTTGCTGGCGCTCTGCGACCTCGCCATCTCCTCGGGCTCGGCCTGCGCCAGCACCCACGCGCAGCCGTCGTACGTGCTGCGGGCACTGGGCCACAGCGATCGCCTCGCGCAGAGTTCGCTGCGCCTGAGCCTCGGTCGCTTCACGACTGCAGACGAGGTCGAATTCGCCGCAAGCCGGGTACGCGAGGAAGTGCTGCGCCTGCGCGATTGCCGGCCCCGCGCCGGCGAGGGTCCGCCGCCTCCGACGGACGATGCCCGCTATTCCGGGGAGGTGTATCGCCGCTTCGACACACTGGCCGGCGCCGGGCGGCTCGCGCCGTCCGCACACAAGCTCACGGGCAAGGCGGGCAACCGCGAGCAGGGTTGCGAAATCGAAATCGAATTCGCGATCGAGGCGGGCAGGGTGTCCGAGGCGGCGTTCGTCGGCTTCGGGTGCCCCCACGCGCTGGCCGCGGCGTCCTGGCTGACGGAACAGGCACGTGGCTGGACCCGCGATCAGATGGCGGCCTGGGACTGGCAGGAGGCCGCGCGGGCGCTGGAGGTGCCGCCAGCCAAGTTCGGGCGCCTGCTCACGCTCCAGGACGCGGTGCGCAATGCTGCCCGGAACTGGGCCAGCGAGTCGGCGTCTACAGTGTAGTATTTCGCAGGCCCCTCTGGAGGACTGTTCCGTATGTCGATTTCCCTGACCCCGTCCGCCGCCGAGCGAGTCCGCACGTTCATGGCCAGCCGCGGCAAGGGTGTCGGCCTGTGCCTCGGCGTCAAGCAGACGGGGTGTTCGGGCTACGCGTACGTGGTGAGCTACGCCGACGAGATCGGCGCGGACGACATCGTGTTCGATGCGGCCGGGGTCAAGGTCGTGGTGGACCGGGCGGCCCTCCAGTTCGTCGATGGCACGGAGATCGACTTCGTGCGCACCGGGCTCAACGAGGCGTTCAAGTTCCGCAACCCCAACGTCAAGGGCGAGTGCGGTTGCGGTGAGAGCTTCAACGTTTAGCGCGCCCCTGAGCCTGCGTGGGGACAGTCCCTATTTTCGACGAGGAGGGACAGTCCCTATTTTCCTTCAGAAAATAGGGACTGTCCCTCCCTAACTGCCCGTCCGGGCAGTGATTTCTTGGCCGGCCCTGCCCGGCCCGGTATACTTCGCCGTTACGTTTTCGGTCGGCACGACCCGTCGGCGCGCGCGCGGGCAGGGTGCGGGGCCGAGTTTCCGTTTTCCGTGGGCCCGTCCGCCCCATCACCGCTCCAAGGATCCGTAATGTCCCTCGAACGCACGCTTTCGATCGTCAAGCCCGACGGGGTCGCGAAGAACGTCATCGGCGACGTCTACCGCCGATTCGAACGGGCGGGCCTCCGCATCGTCGCGGCACGCATGATGCGGTTGACCCAGGCCCAGGCCGAGGCCTTCTACGGCATCCACCGCGAGCGCCCGTTCTTCAAGGACCTCTGCAAGTACATGACGTCGGGCCCGGTGATGGTCCAGGTGCTCGAGGGCGAGGGCGCGGTCGCCAGGAACCGCGACATCATGGGCGCGACCGACCCGAAGAAAGCCGCGCCCGGCACGATCCGCGCCGATCTGGCCGACAGCATCGAGTCGAACGTCGTGCACGGCTCGGACAGCCTGGAGAACGCTGCGCGCGAAGTGACGTTCTTCTTCTCCGAAACGGAGATCTGCCCGCGCTGAGCGCGACGCACTCCGCCCGCGACACGCGGTCCAAACCGGCATGAGCGAAACGACGACGACCAGCACCGAACGCACCAATCTCCTGGGCCTCACGCGGTCCGGGCTGGAGGCGTTCGTCGTCGCGATGGGGGAGAAGCCCTTTCGCGCACGCCAGCTTTTCAAGTGGATCTACAAGCGTGCCGAGGGCGACTTCGAGGCGATGACAGACCTGGGTAAGGATTTCCGGCGTCGGCTCGCCGGGATCGCCGAGGTCCGCACGCCCGAGATCCTCGGTTCGCAGGTCTCGACCGACGGCACGCGCAAGTGGGCGCTCAGGTTCGAGGGCGGGCAGGCGATCGAGATGGTGTTCATTCCGGAGCCCGGCCGCGGCACGCTGTGCATCTCGAGCCAGGTCGGCTGCCAGATGGATTGCCAGTTCTGCTCGACCGGCGCGCAGGGCTTCAACCGCAACCTGACGACCGCCGAGATCGTCGGCCAGGTCTGGCTCGCCAACCGCGAACTCGGCTATTCGCCCGACGGCGACCGCGTGATCACGAACGTCGTGTTCATGGGCATGGGCGAGCCGCTCGCCAACTACCGCAACGTGGTGCCCGCGGCCGAGGTCATGATGGACGACCTCGGCCTCGACCTCTCGCGCCGTCGTGTCACGGTGAGCACCTCTGGTCTCGTGCCCCAGATGTACCGCATCGCCGACGAAACCAACGTCGCGCTCGCTGTCTCGCTGCACGCGCCGAACGACGAATTGCGAAGCCTGATCGTGCCGATCAACCGGCGTCACCCGATCGCGGACCTGCTCGAGGCCTGCTGGCATTACGTCGAGAAGCAGAACGCCCGCAGCGTCACGTTCGAATACGTGATGCTCGACGGCGTCAACGACGCGCCCGAGCACGCGCGCGAGCTCGTGCAGTTGCTGCGTGGGCATCCTGCCAAGGTCAACCTGATCCCGTTCAACCCGTTCCCGGACACGCGCTTCAAACGCTCCACGGACGCAGCCATCGAGCGTTTCCGCGACATCCTGATCAAGGGCGGCGTGATCGCGACGGTCCGGCGCACGCGCGGGGACGACATCGACGCGGCCTGCGGCCAGCTCGCCGGGCGCGTCAACGACCGCGTCGTGAACCGGCTGCGGCACAAGACTTTCCCGATCGAAGTGGTGCGTGCATGAGCGGAGTCCGTGTCCTGGCCGCCACGCTCGTCATTCTCACGACCTCGGTCTGGGCGCTGCCGGCCGCGGCCCAGTCGAGCAAGGAGGATCGGGGGCAGGCAGCGGCGGTGAATACCGAACTGGCGCTGGCCTACATGCGCGACGGCAACCTCGCCGCGGCGCGCGACAAGATCGAAAAGGCCCTGCAGCAGAACCGCCGCACGGCCAAGACCCAGATGGCGGCGGGGTTCATCTACGACGCGCTCAAGGACGAACGCAAGGCGCGCAGTCACTACGAACAGGCCGCGCGCCTCGGCAAGGACGACCCCGACGTGCTCAACAACGCGGCGGTCTATTTCTGCCGCACCGGCGAGTACCGCCGCGGCGAGCAGTACCTGCTGCAGGCCGCCGCGAGCCCGCTCTACAAGACGCCCGCCGCGGCCTACACGAACGCCGGCCGCTGCGCCCGCGCGGACGGCCGCCCGAAGGACGCCGAGCTGCATTTCCGCAAGGCGCTCGCCATCGACCCGAAGCAGCCAGATGCATTGCTGCAGATGGCGGAAGTCTCCCACTCGGCGGGCAACGGCCTGCAGGCGCGCGCATTTCTCGAGCGCTATGCGGCGGTCGCGCCCGTGACTTCCGCGATGCTATGGCTCGGGCGCCGGATCGAGCTGGGTCTCGGCGACACCGCGCAGGCGCAGCGTTACGCGCAACGGATCAGGAACGAGTTCCCGATGTCGATCGAGGCCGGCAAGCTGTTCGACGAAGAGCACCAGGGCCGGCCATGACACCGCCCGACGCCGAGATCACCGAGCTCCCGTCGAGCCCGGGCGCCCGCCTGAGGCGTGAGCGCGAGGCGCGCGGCCTGACCGAGCAGGAAGCGGCCGAATCGCTCAACCTGGACCCGGCGGTCATCACCGTGCTCGAGGCCAACGATTTCGCCGCGCTCGGCGCGCCCGTCTTCGTCAAGGGGCACCTGCGCCGCTACGCGGGCCTGCTCGGCCTCGCCGAAGATGAAATCGTCGGCGCGTACGAGCGCTCCAAGCAGCACGTCGAGGAACCTACCCTCGTGCCGCGGTCGCGCCTCGAGATGGGGCCGACGCGCGGTCGCTCGCGCTGGCCGTGGGTGGTTGGCGGCACGGCGGCCTTCCTGATCGCGGCCGCGGTCCTCAGCTACCTGTCGCGCGACGTCGCTGACGAGAGCGAGAGCGACGGCAATGGGGTCGCGTCCCTGCCGGGCGGATCCGGGGCGCCCGAGTCGAGGGGTGCCGGGTCCGGAGCGGGTGAGGCGCCCCTCGCGGGCTCGACGACGGTGGCCGGGACGGCCGACGCGGCCGGTGCGGCGACGGTCGCACCCGGAGCAGATGCTGCGACCGCCTCGGGTGCGCCTGCGCCTGCGCCTTCGACCGCACCCGCACCGGGCCCGGGGCAAGTGAGCCTGCAGCTTCGCTTTTCGGCGGACTCGTGGGTCGAGATTTTCGACGGCTCCGGCAAGGCGGTGCTCTACGACCTCGGCAAGACCGGGTCGGAGCGCACGATCACCGCGACGGCGCCGCTCAGCGTGACGCTCGGCAACGCGCCGGCCGTCGCGATCGCGGTGAACGGCCGCGCACTGCCGCCCCCGCCGACGCAGGGCTCGGTCGCACGCTTCAGCATCGGCGCCGATGGAACGCTGCGTTGACCCCAGGCGAAGTACCCACCCGATGAGCGAGACACTGCAGGCCGTTCGCGGCATGAACGACGTGTTGCCGGAGGCGACCGCCGCCTGGCAGCAGCTCGAGCGCGTGGCGCGCGAGACGTTCGCGCAGTACGGCTACCGGGAAATCCGCCTGCCGCTGCTGGAGCGCACGGAACTGTTCAAGCGCTCGATCGGCGAGTTCACGGACATCGTCGAGAAGGAGATGTACACGTTCGAGGACCGCGGCGGCGATTCGCTCACGCTGCGACCCGAGGCGACCGCCGGCATCGTGCGCGCCGCGATCTCGAACGGCCTGTTGCACAACCAGCGCCAGAAGGTCTGGTGCATGGGCCCGATGTTCCGTTACGAGCGGCCGCAGAAGGGCCGCTACCGGCAATTCCACCAGATCGACGTCGAGGCGCTCGGCTACCCGGGGCCGGACGTCGACGTGGAGCTGATCCTGATGACGGCGCGCATGTGGCGCCGGCTCGGGTTGCGCGGCCTCAGGCTCGACCTCAATTCGCTCGGCACGGTCGAATCACGTGCGCTGTACCGCGCCACGCTCGTCGAATACCTGCGTGGCCACGCAGGCCTGCTGGATGCGGACAGCACGCGCCGCCTCGACGGCAACCCGTTGCGCATCCTCGACAGCAAGAACCCGGCGATGGCCGCGGTCATCGCCGGTGCACCGTCGATCACCGACCACCTCGACCCGGAGTCGGCCGAGCACTTCGCGGTCCTGTGCGCACAGTTGCGCGCCGCCGGCATCGAGTTCGTGGTCAATCCGCGGCTCGTGCGCGGCCTCGACTACTACTCGCGCACCGTCTTCGAGTGGGTCACGACCGACCTCGGCTCGCAGGACGCGGTCTGCTCGGGCGGGCGTTACGACGGCCTGGTCGCGCAGCTCGGTGGCGAACCGACGCCGGCGATCGGCTGGGCGCTCGGCGAGGAGCGTATCGTCGAGCTGATGCGACTGCAGGGACTCGTCGCGGACGAAGGGTGCCCGGACGTGTACCTCGTGCTCGCCGGTGCAGCGGCCGAATCGATCGGCCTCGGCCTCGCGGAGCGACTGCGCGACACCTCGGGCCTGCGGGTCGAGGCCAATTGCGGCGGGGGCAGTTTCAAGTCGCAGCTCAAGCGCGCCGACAAGAGTGGCGCGCGCTATGCGGTGATCGTGGGTGACGATGAGGCGGCGCGTCGTGTCGCGGCGGTCAAATCGCTGCGCACAGAGGCGGGCCAGCGCGAAGTCGCGTTCGACGAGCTCGGCGCCGAGCTGGTGCGAGCATTCGGGCCCGCGACGGCATAATTCCGGACAACGACGCGACCCGACAGGGCGCGCAGATGGAGTGGCACGTGGAAGACCTTTCAGACAACGAACGCGAAGAACAACTGCGCCGCTGGTGGTCCGAGAACTGGCTCTGGATCGTGGGCGGCATCGCGCTCGGCCTCGGCCTGCTCGCAGGCTGGCAGTACTGGCAGAAGTCGCGGCTGCAGGCGGCGGAGCAGGACGAAGCCGCCTACCTCGCCGTGCTCGATTCGTTGAGCCAGAACCAGCCGGACGCGGCGATCAAGAAGGCCGACGAGCTGCGCGGCCTGCACCCGAAGTCGCCGTACGCGGACCAGTCCGACCTCGCACTCGCCCGGTCGCTCGTCGACGCGCGCAAGTACGACGACGCCGCAAGACGCCTGCGCGCGGTCGTCCAGAGCTCGCGCGATCCAGAGCTGCGCCTGGTCGCGACGACGCGTCTCGCGCGCGTGCTCGCGGAGCAGGGCAAGCACGACGACGCGCTCGCGCTGCTCGACGTCGGCAAGGCTGGCGCCTTCGCGCCGGTGTTCCACGAGGTCCGCGGCGACGTGCTCGCCGCCAAGGGTGACGTGGCCGGCGCGCGACAGGCCTATGACGCGGCGCTCGCCGGCAGCGGCGCACCAGGTGACGGCGCAGCCATCGACACGCAATACGTCGAGCTCAAGCGCGATGCGCTCGGCACGGCCGGCCCGGTCGCCACGGCGAGCGCGGATATGCCGGCATCCACGCCGGCGACGGCCGGCGGTACCGAACCATGAGATTCGCGCGTCCGGCGTTCGCGGCGGCCTGTGCGGCCTCGCTGCTGCTGGTCACGGCAGGGTGCGACAAGGACAAGGAAGCCGAGCCGCCGGCCGAGCTGATCGACGTCAGGCCGACGCTCGCGGTCGACAAGCTGTGGGACCGGAACGTCGGCGGTGATGGCGAAGAGCTGCGGCTCGCGCTGGGGCTGGCGTTCGACGGCGGCACGCTTTACGTCGCGTCACGCGACGGCAGCGTCGAGGCGCTCGACCCGGCGACGGGCAAGACGCGCTGGAGCGCGACGACCAAGTCACAACTTTCGGCCGGCCCCGGCGTGGGCACGAACGTCGTCGCGGTCGGCACCAACGACGGCGAAGTGATCGCGTTCGACAAGGCCGGCAAGCGACTCTGGAAGGCGACGGTGTCGGGCGAAGTGCTCGCGGCGCCGCTGGTGACCGGCGAGCGGGTGATCGTGCGCACCGTCGACGGCCGTCTGCGATCGCTCGAGGCGGCGACGGGCCAGGAACAGTGGAGCGCCGAGGAACCCGTGCCGCGTCTGTCGCTGCGCGGCACTGCGCCGCCCGTGCTCGCGGGCGAGGCCGTGCTGGCCGGTTTCGATTCCGGCAAGGTCGTTGCGGTCGCGCTCGCGGGCGGCGACGTGCTCTGGCAGTCGCAGGTCAGCACGCCGCGTGGCCGCTCCGAGCTCGAGCGCCTCGCCGACGTCGACAGCGCGGTGCGCGTCGAAGGCGACGACGGGTACGCCGTCGGGTACCAGGGCCGCGTCGTGATGTTCGCGCTCGGCTCGGGCCAGGTGTGGTGGGGACGCGACCTGTCGAGCTACCGGGGCCTCGCGCTCGATGCCGACCAGTTGTACGTATCGACCTCGGACGGCAGCGTCGTCGCGCTGCGGCGCCGGGACGGCACGGTGCTCTGGCAGCAGGAAGGCCTCAAGCGTCGCGGCCTCGGCGCGCCGGCCGTGGTCGGCAACGCCGTCATGGTCGGCGACTTCGAGGGTTACCTGCACTGGCTCGACCGCGACACCGGCAAGTTCGTCGCACGCGAGCACCCCGGCGACGAACGCATCAGCGCGGCGCCGGTCGTCGACGGGCAGCGCGTCTTCGTGATCGACGAGGGCGGCCGGATCGTGGCGTATCGCGTCGGCGGGATCGCGGGTAAGTGAAGTGCTGCCCGTCGTCGCGCTCGTCGGACGGCCGAACGTCGGCAAGTCGACGCTCTTCAACGCGCTGACGCACACGCGCGACGCACTCGTCGCCGACGTACCCGGGCTCACGCGCGACCGCAAGTACGGCTATGCCCGCCACGGCGGGCGGTCGTGCGTCGTCATCGACACGGGCGGTCTCGTCGAGACCGTGCAGGGCATCGAGCGCCTCATGGCCGAGCAGACCGTGAAGGCGGTCGAGGAAGCCGACCGCGTGCTGTTCATCGTCGACGCGCGCGAGGGCTGCGCGCCACAGGACCTGCACGTGGCCGAGGTCCTGCGACGCAGCGGCAAGTCCGTGCTCGTCGTCGCGAACAAGTCCGAAGGGCTCGAGGACGAACTCGCGCAGGCCGACTTCCACCGGTTCGGCTTCGGCGAGCCGGTCGCGGTGTCGGCAGCGCACCGGCAGAACCTCGACCTGCTGTTCGATCGCGCGCTCGACGGACTCCAGGGGGCCGAGAACGCCCCGCCCGTGCTCGGCCACTCCCAGGAAGCGATCCGGGTCGCGGTCGTCGGGCGGCCGAACGTCGGCAAGTCGACGCTGATCAACCGCCTGCTGGGCGAGGAACGGCTGATCGCGTTCGACCAGCCGGGCACCACGCGCGACACGGTCGAAGTGCCGTTCGAGCGGGACGGCCACCAGTTCGTGCTGATCGATACCGCCGGCGTGCGCCGCCGGGCCCGCGTCCACGAAGCCGTCGAGAAATTCAGCATCGTCAAGACGCTGCAGGCCATCGACCGCGCCAACGTCGTCATCGGCGTGCTCGACGCACACGACACGGTGGCCGAACAGGATGCGAGCCTGCTGGGCCTCGTCGCCGAGCAGGGCAGGGCGCTCGTCATCGCGGTCAACAAATGGGACGGCATTCCCCAGGACCAGCGCAGCGCCATCCGCGACGGGCTCGACCTGCGCCTCGACTTCCTGCGGTTCGCGCCCGTTCACTTCATCTCGGCGCGCCATGGCAGCGGCGTGGGCGACCTGACGGAATCGGTGCTGAAGGCCTATCGCGCCGCCATGCGCGAGATGCCGACCAGGGACCTCACGCGCGCGCTCGAGCAGGCACAATCGATCCATCAACCCCCGCTCGTGCGCGGGCGGCGCATCAAGCTGCGGTATGCGCACCAGGGTGGCCGCAACCCGCCGGTCGTCGTGATCCACGGCAACCAGACCCAGCACGTGCCCGATGCCTACCGGCGCTTCCTCGAACACCACTTCCGCGAGGTGTTCCGGCTCGACGGGACCCCGATGCGCGTCGAATTCCGGACCGACGAGAATCCGTTCGCCGGGCGGCGCAATGAACTCACACCGCGGCAGGTCCGCAGTCGCAAGCGCCTGATGTCCCGGGTCAAGAGCGGCAAGAAGGGCGGCAAGCGCTGACAGCGGCGGGCGTTACTGCCCGCTACGCTGCACTCATAACCGCCGGTTCTGACCGGCTATCCTCTGAGCCTTGTCCCTGCCGGGGCGGGGTCTAGACTCCGAGGCATGCTCATGGCCGTCGCCCGTACATCGCCGTCCGCCGTCCACGACCTGCCCGCCACCCGGCTCGCGATCCTGGACGAGCCGCTGCGCCTGTACCGCGGCGGCGTCGTCGAGCACCCGATCATCGCCTACGAGACCTGGGGACGCCTCAACGAGGCCCGGGACAATACGATCCTGCTGTTCACCGGGCTGTCGCCGTCCGCACACGCCGCGTCGTCGCCGGCCGACCCGAAGCCGGGCTGGTGGGAGCCGATGATCGGCGAGGGCAAGGCGATCGACACCCGCCGCTTCTTCGTGGTCTGCGTCAATTCGCTCGGCAGCCCGTTCGGGTCGTCGGGCCCCGTCTCCATCGACCCGCGGACCGGCCGGCCATACGGCATCCAGTTCCCTGAGATCGCCGTCGAAGACATCGCCCGCGGCGGCTTCGAGGTGCTGCGCGAACTGGGCATCTGGAGCGTCCAGTGCGTGATCGGCCCGTCGCTCGGCGGCTGCACGGTGCTCGCGTTCGCCGTGCAGTTCCCCGAGATCACGCGCAACATGATCACGATTTCCGGCGCGGCGGCCGCGTCGCCGTTCGCGATCGCGCTGCGCTCGCTGCAGCGCGAACTCGTCCGCAGCGACCCCGCGTGGCGCGGCGGTCATTACGAGTCGGGTCGCGGGCCGCGGCAGGGCCTGCGGCTCGCGCGCAAGCTAGGCACCATCACCTATCGCGGCCACGAGGAATGGGACCAGCGTTTCGGCCGCCGGCGCATCGCCGAGGCGACGGGCCTGCAGGGCGACTTCCGGCCGCAGTTCGAAGTCGAGGCGTACCTCGAGCACCAGGGCCAGCGTTTCGCCGACAGGTTCGACGCGAACTCCTACCTGTACCTGTCGCGCGCGTCGGACCAGTTCGACCTGGCCGAGCACGGCCGGGGCTCGCTCGCGGCGGCGTTCGCGAAGTTCAA
The DNA here is from genome assembly GCA_035691185.1 of Steroidobacteraceae bacterium. Taxonomy (GTDB): domain Bacteria; phylum Pseudomonadota; class Gammaproteobacteria; order Steroidobacterales; family Steroidobacteraceae; genus RPQJ01. The sequence continues at coordinate 3,928 of DASSJN010000117.1, read as the reverse complement.
GCTCGAACGCACGCTGGTGCTGGGCGTGCAGTCCGACATGTTGTACACGATCGACCAGCAGCAGCTGCTCGCCGAGCAGCTCCGTGCCGCCGGAGGCGACGTGGAGTTCCACGCCTTCCCCTCGCCGCAGGGGCACGACGCGTTCCTGGTCGACTACGCGCGGTTCGAGCCGGCGATCGGCAATTTCCTGAAGAAAGTGACCAGTGATCAGTGAATAGTGAATAGTCGGAGGCGCTATGCGCTGCAATCGCGCACGCGCGGTTCGGGCTATTCACTATTCACTATTCACTATTCACTAGTCACTCCGCCCTGCTTCGTCCAGAAACAGAGCGGGATCCACCATCGCCCGGTTCACGGCGACTCCCCAGTGCAGGTGCGGCCCGGTGACGCGCCCCGTCGCACCGACGAGGCCGAGCGGCTGCCCGGCGTCGACCCGATCGTCCGGTTTCACGTCGATGCGGCTCAGGTGGCAATACATCGTCACGAGGCCGTGGCCGTGGTCGACGAACACGGTATTGCCGTTGAAGAAGAAGTCGCCGACGTCGAGCACGCGCCCGGTGGCTGGCGAGAGGACCGGCGTGCCGGTCGGCGCGGCGATATCCATGCCGCTGTGCGGATTGCGCGGTTGCCCGTTGAACACGCGCCGCAAGCCGAACGAACTCGAGCGCGGCCCGGCCACGGGCGTCTGCCAGCGCCAGGTCGGCACGAACTCTTCCGAGTAGGTGGCCAGCGCACGCTCGGTGCGTTCGGCCTCCGCCTCGATGCGTGCCATGTCCTGCGGCAGGGGGTCGACCTTGCGCGGCTCCACCGTGAGGTTCTGTTCCGCGTATTCCTTCGGCGCCACGTCGAAGACGAGTTCACGGTCGACATCGTCGGGCTCGGGGGTCACGAGCACCGCCACCTGCGGCCCCGGCGCCGTCGCGAGCGGAATGCCGACGATCGCCTTCCAGGAGGCGCCGTCGTGCACGAGCGGCGCCCGGTACTGGCCGAAATACACGGCGCCGGGGATTCGATCGCCGTCGCCGCCGACCTCGAGCACCGCGAGGCCGCCGGGCACGCGTGAGTCGGGCGGCAGCGGCGATTCCGGAGTGGCGTGTCCCGGAGTGCCGAAGAGGCCGGCCATCGCCGCGATGACGGCGAGCCCGTGCCTCGACCCGCGGGCGTATGCCATCAGTCCTTCCCGACCGCGTGCGCCGGGAGCGTGTCCGTCACGGTCGCACGGATCGACCCGTGCGCCACCCGCGCTTCGATCTGCATGCCGCGACCCACGTCGGTGGCACGGGTCACGACGTGGCCGGCGGCATCGAGCACGATGGCGTATCCGCGCTCGAGCGTCGCGAGCGGGCTCACGGCATGCAGCGTGCGCGCCGAGCGTTCGAAGCGGTCCCGCGCTCGCTGCATGCGCCGCTGCACGCAGAGCGGCAGCTGCCGCGCGGCGCGGTCGAGCCGCAGACGCAGCGTGGCAAGCCGGTGCGCCGGGCTGCTGCGCGCGAGGAGCCCCTCGGTGTTGCGGAGCCTCACGCGCGCGGACTCGACCCTGCGCGCGATCGCGCGCTGCAGCCGCTGCTCCAGCTCGTCGAGCCGTTGGGCGTGCTGTCGCAGCCTGGCGCCCGGGTGCGAGCGCGCGAGGCCGCGTTCGTGCGCATGCAACGCCTGGCCGAGCGCATACAGACGACGTCGCATCGCGCCGGCGAGGTTGCGCTCGAGCGCGCCCAGGGCGCGCAGGAACTCGGCGGCGTCCGGCACGGCGCGTTCGGCGGCGCCCGACGGTGTGGGCGCGCGCTCGTCCGCGACGAAGTCGGCGATCGTGAAGTCCGTCTCGTGGCCCACGCCGCTGATGACGGGAATCGGCGAGGCCGCGATCGCGCGCGCCACGGACTCCTCGTTGAAGGCCATCAGGTCCTCGAGCGAGCCACCGCCGCGCGTCACGATCAGCACGTCGCAGTCGGCGCGCTGGCCGGCGAGTTGCAGGGCCTGGACGATTTCGCGTGGCGCGCCCTCGCCCTGCACGGCGACCGGATACACCAGCACCGGCACCGCGGGAAACCGGCGCCGCAGGATGTGCAGGACGTCGCGCACGGCCGCGCCGGTCGGGGAGGTGATCACGCCGATCCGCCGCGGCAACGTCGGCGGCTTGCGCTTGCGGGCGGCCTCGAACAGCCCTTCGGCGAGCAGCTTGCGCTTGAGGTCTTCGAAGCGACGCCGCAGCGCGCCCTCGCCGGCCTCCTCGAGGTGTTCGACGACGACCTGGAACTCGCCGCGCGCCTCGTACAGGCTGACGCGGCCGCGCGCCAGCACGCGGGCGCCGTCGCGCACCGGGAATCGCACGAGCATGGCCCGGGTGCGGAACATGGCGCAGCGGACCTGCGCCCCCGCGTCCTTGAGCGAGAAATACCAGTGGCCGGAGGAGGGCCGGGCGAGGTTCGAGACTTCCCCTTCGAGCCAGACCGAGCCGAGGCCGCGCTCCAGCAGCATGCGCGCCTGCGCATTGAGCTGGGAAATCGTGAGGATTTCGCGCGGTGGGGCGGTGGCCTGCGGGGTGTCGTCGAACCAGGAATCGGGCATGCGGGCATCCTAACGGAAGGGGATCGCGGATAGGGGATGGGGGATCGTGCAGAGCGGCGGTGCCGCGCCTTGCGCTATCCCCTGACCCCTATCCCCTCGGCTTTGCTACAATGCCGCGCTTCCTTAAGCCCGGGTCGCCCCATGCTGCGCATTCTCGAGGAAGCCCTCACCTTCGACGACGTCCTGCTCGTGCCGGCCTACTCCGAGGTCCTGCCGCACGAGGTCAGCCTCGCCACGCAGCTCACGCGCACGATCCGCCTGAACCTGCCGGTGGTCTCGGCCGCCATGGACACCGTCACCGAGCACCGTCTCGCGATCTCGATCGCGCAGGAAGGCGGCATCGGCATCGTGCACAAGAACATGACCATCGAGTCGCAGGCGCGCGAAGTCGCCCGCGTGAAGCGTTTCGAAAGCGGCATCATCCACGACCCGATCACGGTCGGGCCCGAGGCGACGATTCGCGACGTGCTCGAACTCACGCGCGCGAAGAACATCTCCGGCGTCCCCGTCGTGCGCGACGGCAAGGCAGTCGGCATCGTCACGCATCGCGACCTGCGCTTCGAGACGCGCTACGACGCGCCCGTCTCCGAGGTCATGACGCCGCGCGAGCGGCTGATCACGGTCAGGGAGAACTCGCCGAAGGAAGAGGTGCTCGCGCTGCTGCATCGCCACCGGATCGAGAAGGTGCTGGTCGTCGACGACGGCTTCGAGCTGAAGGGCATGATCACCGTCAAGGATTTCCAGAAGGCGACCGAATTCCCGCGCGCCTGCAAGGACGAACGCGGCGCGCTGCGCGTCGGCGCGGCGGTGGGCACGGGCGCGGACACGCTCGAGCGGGCGGCGGCCCTGCGCGAGAACGGCGTCGACGTGATCGTCGTCGATACCGCGCACGGCCACTCGCGCGGCGTCATCGAGACCGTCAAGCGCATCAAGGCCAAGTGGCCGGCGCAGCAGGTCATCGCCGGCAACATCGTCACGCCCGAGGCAGCGCTCGCGCTGGTCGATGCCGGCGCCGACGCGGTCAAGGTCGGCATCGGGCCCGGCTCGATCTGCACGACGCGCGTGATCGCAGGCGTCGGCGTGCCGCAGATCAGCGCGGTCGCCAACGTTGCCGCCGCGCTCGCGCCGCACGGCGTGCCGCTGATCGCGGACGGCGGCATCCGCTTCTCCGGCGACCTTGCCAAGGCGATCGTCGCCGGCGCGCACTGCGTGATGATGGGCGGGCTGTTTGCCGGCACCGAGGAATCGCCGGGCGAGGTGGAGCTCTACCAGGGGGCTTCCTACAAGTCGTATCGCGGCATGGGCTCGCTAGGCGCGATGGCACAGGCGCACGGCTCGCGCGATCGCTATTTCCAGGACGCGT
>DASSJN010000116.1:0-12180 GCA_035691185.1 Steroidobacteraceae bacterium | reverse complement strand
GCGCGTCGCGGCCGAGCGCCGGCCGGACCTGATCGTGACCGTCGACAACGGCATGTCCTCGCTCGACGGCGTCGCCGAGGCACGGCGGCTCGGCATCGACGTGCTGGTCACGGACCATCACCTGCCGGGACGCGAGCTGCCGCAGGCGGCCTGCATCGTCAACCCGAATGCGCCGGGCAACCCGTTCGCGTCGAAGGCGCTCGCCGGGGTGGGCGTGGCGTTCTACGTCATGGCGGCGCTGACGCACGCCCTGCGTCGCCACGACCTGCTGCCCGCCCACGTCGACACGAGCCCCGCGCAATGGCTGGACCTCGTCGCGCTCGGTACGGTCGCCGACGTCGTGCCGCTCGACCTCAACAACCGGGTGCTCGTCGCCCAGGGCCTGCAGCGCATCCGCCGTGGCCGCTGTGCGGAGGGGCTCCGCGCATTGCTCGAGGCCTCCGGACGCGGCTTGGCGGGCGTGACGGGGCAGGACCTCGGATTCCAGGCGGGTCCACGGCTGAACGCTGCCGGCCGGCTCGACGACATGACGCGCGGGATCCGCTGCCTGCTGGCCGACGACGCGGTGGAGGCACGACAGCTGGCTTCAGACTTGGCGCAATTGAACGCCGACCGACGGGAACTGGAAGCGAAGATGCAGCTCGAGGCGCTGTCGCACGTCGACGCGCGCATCGGGGAACTCGAGGGCCACGTGCCCGGCGGCGTCTGCGTCTACGACTCGAACTGGCACCAGGGCGTGGTCGGGCTCGTCGCCTCGCGCGTGAAGGAGCGGCTGCACCGGCCCGTCATCGCCTTCGCGCCGGCCGAGTCCGGCTGGGTCAAGGGTTCGGCACGCTCGGTGCCCGGCGTGCACGTGCGCGACGTGCTCGACGCCGTCGCGACGCGCCACCCGGGTTTGCTCGAAAAATTCGGCGGGCACGCCATGGCCGCCGGCTTGACGTTGCGCGAGGACGACCTGCCCATGTTCGAGGCCGCGTTTGCGGGCGAGGTGGAACGCTGGGTCGACGAGGACACGCTCGCCGGGCACCTGCACACGGACGGCGAACTGTTGCCCGGCGAATTCGGCGCGGACACCGCGACCGCTCTGCGCGACGGCGGCCCGTGGGGCGCCGGCTTCCCGGAACCCGCCTTCGATGGCCGTTTCGGCGTGATCGATGCGCGCGTGGTCGGCGGCCGGCACCTCAAGCTGCGGTTGCGGGCTGCGTCGGGCGAGGTCGTCGATGCGATCGCGTTTCGGCATCTCGACGATCCGCGGTCGCCCGAGGTTCGCGCCCAGGGCCGGGTCGAACTCGTCTATCGCACGGCGGTCGACGAGTATTCCGGCGTGGCGAAGCTGCAGCTCGTGACGGAGTACCTCACACCTGCGCCACGATGATGGGAGAAGCGGGGCAGGTGAGGGTGATGCTAAACTCCGCGGTTCCATCCGTTCCGACCCGACCGACCGCCGAAGCCGCCGCATGGAAATCAATCCGATCCGTCGCCAAGTCGAAGACCTCACGCAGCGCACCGACGCGCTGAGGGGGTACCTTTGACTACGACGGCAAGCGCGAGCGGCTGACCGAGGTCCTGCGCGAACTCGAGGACCCCGCGGTCTGGCAGAACCCGGAACGGGCCCAGGAACTCGGCCGCGAGCGCACCAAGCTCGACGGCGTCGTCGCCACGCTCGACAAGCTCAGCGAGGGTCTCGCCGAGGCGCGCGAGCTGCTCGAACTCGCCGAGGCCGAGTCGGACGAGGGCACGGCCAGGGCCGTCGAGGACGATCTCGTCCGCCTCGACCGCGACGTCAGGAAGCTCGAGTTCAAGCGCATGTTCCCAGGCGAGATGGACTCGCACAGCGCGTTCCTCGACATCCAGGCAGGCGCGGGCGGCACCGAGGCGCAGGACTGGGCGCAGATGCTCATGCGCATGTACCTGCGCTGGGGCGACAAGAACGGCTTCAAGACCGAGGTCATCGACATCAGCGAGGGCGAGGTCGCCGGCATCAAGGGCGCGACGATCCGTTTCGAGGGCGAGTACGCCTACGGCTGGCTGCGGACGGAGACCGGCGTGCACCGGCTGGTGCGCAAGAGCCCGTTCGACTCCAACGCCCGTCGCCACACCTCGTTCGCGTCGGTGTTCCTCTCGCCCGAGATCGACGACGACATCGACATCGAGATCAACCCGGCGGACCTCGAGACGGACGTCTATCGCTCGAGCGGCGCGGGCGGCCAGCACGTCAACAAGACCGAGTCGGCGGTGCGCATCCGGCACATGCCCTCCGGCATCGTCGTCGCGTGCCAGAGCGAACGGAGCCAGCACAAGAATCGTTCGACCGCGATGAAGATGTTGAAGGCCAAGCTCTACGAGCTCGAGGTCAACAAGCGCAATGCCGCAGCAAAAGTGCTCGAGGACTCCAAGTCGGACGTGAGCTGGGGCAATCAGATCCGCTCCTACGTCCTCGACCAGTCGCGGATCAAGGACCTGCGCACCGGCGTCGAGATCGGCAACACGACCGCCGTGCTCGACGGCGACCTGAACCCGTTCCTGGAAGAGAGTCTGAAGCAGGGGCTCTGATGCAAGTGTCTGGTGTTCAGTGTCCAGTGTCTGGTCGGAAGCGGCGACGCCGCGTGCCGACCCGGTCGGCTTCCGACTGCCCGCTGGACACTGGACACTAGACACTTCTCAACGAGAGCAGTGATGTCCGAATTGGAACAAAAGCCCGCGGCACCCGCCGTCGATGAGAACCACCTGATCGCCGAGCGCAAGGCGAAGCTCGAGCGGCTGCGTGCGATGGGCAACGCGTTCCCGAACGACTTCCGGCGCGACGCGGCGGCGGACGAGCTGCACACGGGCTACGGCGCGCACGCCGCGGAGTGGTTCGACACGCATGCGGTCCGGGTGGCCGTCGCCGGCCGCATGATGGCGAAGCGCATCATGGGCAAGGCCAGTTTCGCGAAACTGTCGGACCGCAGCGGCTCGATCCAGCTGTTCCTGCAGCAGGCAGCGCTCGGCGGGACCTACGACGAATTCAAGGGCTGGGACGTCGGCGACATCCTGGGTGCCGAGGGCACCTTGTTCAAGACGCGCACCGGGGAGCTCTCGGTCAAGGTCGACAGGCTGCGCCTGCTGGTCAAGTCGCTGCGGCCGCTGCCCGACAAGTGGCACGGCCTGGCCGACGTCGAGCAGCGCTATCGCCAGCGCTACGTCGACCTGATCACGAGCGGGGAGAGCCGCGAGGTCTTCCGCACGCGCACGCGGATCGTCCAGTTCCTGCGCAACTTCCTCGACGCGCTCGACTTCATGGAGGTCGAGACGCCGATGCTGCAGGTCATCCCGGGCGGGGCGGTCGCGAAGCCGTTCGTCACGCACCACAACGCGCTCGACGTCGACATGTACCTGCGCATCGCCCCGGAGCTGTACCTGAAGCGACTCGTCGTGGGCGGCTTCGAGCGCGTCTACGAGATCAACCGCAACTTCCGCAACGAAGGGCTGTCGACGCGGCACAACCCCGAGTTCACCATGCTCGAGCTGTACCAGGCCTACGCGGACTACCGCGACCTGATGGACATGGTCGAGCGCATGTTCCAGGGCGTTGCCGACACGATCTGCGCGACCCGCAGGATCGAGTACCAGGGCGAGACGTTCGATTTCGGCTCGGCCTTCCGCCGCGTCACGGTCGAGGACCTCATCGTCCACTTCAACTCCGGCATCGAGCGCGCGCGACTGCGAGAGATCGCGTACCTGCGCGAGTGGTGCACGAAGCTCGGCGTCTCCGTGAAGGACGGGGACGGCGCCGGCAAGCTGCAGATCGAGATCTTCGAGAAGACCGCGGAGCACCGGCTCACGCAGCCGACGTTCGTCTATGCGTACCCGGCCGAGGTATCGCCGCTCGCCCGCTGCAACGACTCGGACCCGTTCCTGACCGACCGCTTCGAGTTCTTCGTCGGCGGCCGCGAGATCGCGAACGGCTTCTCCGAGCTCAACGACGCCGAGGACCAGGCCGCACGTTTCCGCGAGCAGGCGGCGCGCAAGAGCGGCGGCGACGAGGAGGCGATGTTCTACGACGCCGACTACGTCCGCGCGCTCGAGTACGGGCTGCCGCCCACCGCGGGGCTGGGCATCGGCGTCGATCGCATGGTGATGCTGTTCACGAACCAGCCGTCGATCCGCGACGTGCTGCTGTTCCCGCATATGAAGCCGGAATGAGGGAAGTGTCCAGTGTTTAGTGTCTAGTGTTCAGTCGGAGCGCGCACTACGCGCGGCCGGCGCGCGCCTCTGGCTAGACACTAGACACTATCCACTAGACACTCCTCACTTCGTACGGCAGGGCCCGAGGCTCCGCCACGCACCCGTCCTCGGTCACCAGGGCCTTGCCCGCGGCATCGAGATTCGTCACCGCGAGCAGTTCGATGCGGTCCGGCAGCGAAGCCGTCATGAGCACGTCGGCGGCCTTCGCGCCGCCGAGCAGCAGATTCGACATCGGCGCGGGCACATGGCCGGCGGGCAGCACGAAGCGCATCGTGCGGCGCTTGACGCGGCCGAGGTGGTGCGTCCGGGCGACGATTTCCTGCCCCGTGTAACACCCCTTCGTGTAGCTCACGCCGCCGATCAGGTCGACGTTGAGCATCTGCGGCGTGAACTGTTCGGAGGTGGCTGCGAAGACCTGCGGCAGGCCGTCCGCGACGTCGGCCGCGAGCCATTCCTCGAACGCCCGCGTGCTCGGACGGCTCAGCGACAGGCCGCTGATGGCTCGCCACGCGGCCGCGGGCGCCGCGACCACTTCTCGCCCCGGTGCGTACTGGAACGTGACCACCTCGGTGGCGCCGGCGAGCGGTACCGGCGACATCGTGAGTGCCGCCTCGTCGAACGTGCGCTGGGCGACAGTCGCCGCCGCGTGACCGGAATAGATCGCGCCGACGTGCAGGTCCGCGGCCTGCAGGATCTCGACTCTTGCGCGCAGCACGAATTTGCGGAGGTGGGTGGCGACCTTGCCGAGCAGGTCGGCGGGCAGCAGCACGTAGACGACCTCGTCGATCTGGCGCAAGCGGACCACCGCGATGACTCGGCCCTGGGTCGTGCAGCAGGCGGACACTTGCGTGCTGCCGTCGGCCAGCAGTCGCGTGTCGTTCGTGAACTGGCCCTGCAGGAACTGCACGGCGTCGGCGCCGGCAATGCGCAGGACCCCGAGGCCCGGCAGCAGGGTGGCGCGCAGCGCCCGTGTAGCGTCGTCGATCATCATTGCAGCGCGAGTTTAATCGAACGGGATCGCGGATCGGTCCGACGCGGACGGTGGTGAACACACGCTCGATCTGGCAGACTTGACGGTTGATGATGATGACGAAGTCACCCCAGGACGAGCAGCCCGCCACGACCCCGACGCCGTCAGCCGCCGAGGCCGCGGCCGCGCAGCCCCCACCCGAGCGCCCGACCCCGTCGTCGCTGCCGCGCGAAATCGGCGGCCGGGACGGTCCCGAACCGACACGGTTCGGCGACTGGGAGAAGGCAGGGCGCTGCATCGACTTCTAGTGCCGGAACCCCGAGAGAGGTAGCCCCATGGCGCAGCCGCAGCGGCCGCTGTCCCCGTTCATGCACTATCGGTGGCAGTACACGAACACGACGTCGATCCTGCACCGGGTCACCGGCATCGTTCTGACTCTTTGCTTCTTCGTCCTCGTCTACTGGCTCGCGGCCGCGGCAGCCGGCGCGGATCGGTATCGCGCAGCACTCGAGACGATCGGTTCCCCGCTGGTGCAACTCGTGCTGTTCGGCGGATTGTTCTCGTTCTGCTACCACCTATTGAACGGCATCCGTCACCTGTTCTTCGACGCCGGCTACGGATTCGAACTGCCGGTCGCACGCAGGACCGGCTGGGCCGTGGTCCTCGGCGCGGTCGCGCTCACGGTCGTGTTCTGGGTCGCGCTCGGCGCCACGATCGGAGGTGCGGCATGAGCCTGCGCAGTCCGCTCGGCCGCGTCCTCGGCCTCGGGTCGGCCAAGGGAGGCTCCGGGCACTGGTACTCGCAACGGATGACGGCGGTCGCGCTGGTGATCCTCGGGCTATGGTTCGTCGCCTCGCTGGCGCTGCTCGGCCCGGGCGCCTCGCACGAGTCGGTGGTGCGCTGGCTCAGTTCGCCGTTCACGGCGACGATGGCGGTGCTGCTGGTGCTGGTCGGCGGTTACCACGCGCAACTCGGCATGCAGGTGGTCCTCGAGGATTACGTCGGCGACAAGGGTCTGCGCACCGTCGTGCTGACCGCCGTCAAGTTCCTGCTCGTCACGGCCTCGATCCTCGGAGTGCTCGCCGTGCTGCGCCTCGCCCTCGGAGTCCAGGCATGACCACCGCTTACGCGTTCACGGATCACACCTACGATGTCGTCGTGGTCGGCGCCGGCGGCGCGGGCCTGCGTGCGACGTTCGGCCTCGCCGAGCAGGGCCTCGACACGGCGTGCATCACGAAGGTGTTCCCGACGCGCAGCCACACGGTGGCGGCGCAGGGCGGCATCAGCGCCGCGCTCGGCAACATGGGCGAGGACGACTGGCGCTTCCATTTCTACGACACGATCAAGGGCTCCGACTGGCTGGGCGACCAGGACGCGATCGAGTTCATGTGCAAGGAGGCGCCCGCCGCCGTCATCGAACTCGAGCACTACGGCGTGCCGTTCTCGCGCACCGAGGAGGGCAAGATCTACCAGCGCCCCTTCGGCGGCATGACGACTCATTACGGCAAGGGCATTGCGCAGCGCACCTGCGCCGCGGCCGACCGCACCGGCCACGCGATGCTGCACACGCTGTACCAGCAGTCGCTCAAGCACGAGGCGCGGTTCTTCATCGAGTACTTCGCGCTCGACCTGATCATGGAGGACGGCGCCTGCCGTGGCGTCGTCGCGCTCGACCTGGCGACGGGGCAGCTGCACCGCTTCCGCGCGCACAAGGTCATCATCGCGACGGGCGGTTATGGTCGCGCGTATTTCTCCTGCACGTCGGCGCACACCTGCACGGGCGACGGCGGGGGCATGGCGCTGCGCGCCGGTTTGCCGCTGCAGGACATGGAGTTCGTGCAATTCCACCCCACGGGCATCTACGGCGCAGGCTGCCTGATCACGGAGGGCGTGCGCGGCGAAGGCGGCTATCTAACGAACTCGGCCGGTGAGCGCTTCATGGAGCGCTACGCGCCGAACGCGAAGGACCTCGCGTCGCGCGACGTCGTGAGCCGCTCGATGACGATCGAGATCCGCGAGGGCAGGGGCGTCGGTCCGCAGCGGGACCACATCCACCTGCACCTCGAGCACCTGGGAGCTGCGGTCATTCACGAACGCCTGCCGGGCATCGCCGAGAGTTCGCGGATCTTCGCGGGGGTCGACGTCACCAGGGAGCCGATCCCGGTGTTGCCGACCGTGCACTACAACATGGGCGGGATTCCCTGCAACGTGCACGGCGAAGTCGTGACGCTCGAGGACGGCGATCCGGACTCCGTCGTGCCCGGCCTGATGGCCGTGGGCGAGGCCGCATGTGTCTCGGTCCACGGCGCGAATCGCCTCGGCTCGAACTCGCTGCTCGACCTCGTGGTGTTCGGCCGCGCGGCCGCGCACCACTGCGGACGCACGGTCGCGCCGGGCACGCAGCACCGGCCGTTGCCGCGGGACGCGGGCGACTTCGCGGTGAGCCGGCTCGACCGCCTGCGTCACGCGCAAGGGCCGCGTCGCACGGCCGAGATCCGGCTCGACATGCAGCGCGTCATGCAGGACCACGCCGCCGTGTTCCGCACCGGCGAATCGCTGGCCGAGGGCGTGCAGAAGCTCGACGCGGTGTACCGCACGTTCGCGGACGTCCGCGTCGCGGATCGCTCACTGGTCTGGAACACGGACCTGGTCGAGACGCTCGAGCTCGAGAACCTGCTCGGGCAGGCGCTCGTCACGATGTCCTCGGCGGCCAATCGCCGGGAAAGCCGCGGGGCGCACGCCCGGGAAGACTTCAAGGATCGCGACGACGTCGACTGGCTCAAGCACACGCTCGCGTGGGCCGACGGCTCAGGCCACGTCCGCATCGACTATCGCCCCGTGCACCTGAACACGCTCACCACCGACGTCGAGCCGATCCCGCCGAAGGCGAGAACGTATTGAGGAGGAGAAGTGTCTAGTGTTCAGTGCCCAGCGGTTAGTCGGAACGTCTCGTTCGCGGTGGTCGCTGTCACTACACGCCAGATGCTCTGTTCCGACTGAACACCAGACACTGAACACTTCCACCGACATGCCACAGTTCAGACTCCCCTTGAACTCCCGCGTCGCCCGCGGCAAGAGCCACCCCGCTCCGGCGGGCGCGAAGAACCTCAAGACGTTCCGGATTTACCGGTTCGACCCGGACTCTAACGAACGTCCGCGCGTCGACACCTACGAGGTCGACCTCGACGCCTGCGGGCCCATGGTTCTCGACGCGCTGATCAAGATCAAGAACGAGGTGGACTCGACCCTGACTTTCCGCCGCTCCTGCCGCGAAGGCATCTGCGGCTCGTGCGCGATGAACATCGACGGCGTCAACACGCTCGCGTGCACCAAGGCGATCGGCGAGATCAACGGCGACGCGAAGATCTACCCGCTGCCGCACATGCCGGTCGTCAAGGACCTCGTCCCGGACCTGGCCAATTTCTATGCGCAGTACGCCTCGGTGAAGCCGTGGCTGCAGACGCGGACGCCGGCGCCGCCCGACCGCGAGCGCCTGCAGTCGAAGGATGACCAGGTGAAGATCGACCGCCCGTCCGCGTGCATCCTCTGCGCGTGCTGCTCGACGAGCTGTCCCTCGTACTGGTGGAACAGCGACCGCTTCCTCGGCCCCGCGGCGCTGCTCGCGGCGTACCGCTGGCTCATCGACACGCGCGACGAAGCGACCGGCGAACGCCTCGACGAACTCGAGGACCCGTTCCGCCTCTATCGCTGCCACACGATCATGAACTGCGCCGAGGCCTGCCCGAAGGACCTCAATCCTTCCAGGGCCATCGCCGAGATCAAGAAGATGATCGTGGCGCGGCAGCACTGAACCGCGCACCCGCCCGCGGCCACGGCAGGCGCCCACGCAGTGCCCGACCCGGAACGACCGGTTCCCGACGCGAACATGGCGCGGCTGCGCTGGCGTTGCCGACGCGGCATGCGCGAGCTCGACGTGATGCTCACCCGGTACGTCGACCGCGTCTGGGACACGGCGTCACCCGCAGAACGCCGTGCATTCGCGCAATTGGTCGAACTGCAGGACCCGGAGCTGTTCGGTTATCTTGTCGGCCGGACCACCCCCGCCGAGGACGTCCAGCGTGCGGTCATCGCCTGCATTCGCCGGCTTGGCCCTTGAGCTGCCCGCCGTGACGGTCGCGGATCGCGTGGCCGCTGTCCTGGCGCTGCTGGCAGGGGTCTTTCCGGGCTGGATCCTGGCCCGCCACGGCTTGCCGGGCCTCGCGGCGCTGGCACTGGTCGTCGCGGTGGGAACTGCGGCAGCTCGCATACGCATCTGGAAACGGTCCAGACTGCGGCCTGCGCTGCGGCTGGAACTGCTGCCGGACGGTTCGCTGCAGGTTTGCGGGCAGGGGCAGAACCCGCGCCCCGCCACGCTCGGGCCCCGCACGCGACGTCTCGGCCCCTCGGTTTTCCTCGAGGTCGACTTCGCTTCCGGGGGGCGCCGCGCGCGCTACGGGCGCTGGCTCACCCGGTTCGACGTTCCCGAAGCCGCGCTGCGACGTTGGACCGTCGTCCTACCGACCTGCGGGCGCACGGCTTGCTCGTGACGGACGTCCCGTTACGCTAGCCTTGCCATGACAGCCATGCCGAACTTTCCCCCGCCCGACGAGTCTATGAAGTCGCGAGAAAGCGAGGACGCGGACGCGGGCGAGCCTTCCGGCACCGCCGAGCAGAGCGACCTCGAACTCGTGCGGCGGGCCCAGCGCAACGAACGCGGCGCGTTCGACCTGCTGGTGCTCAAATATCAACACAAGGTCGTCAAGTTGGTGGCGCGGCTGTTACGCGATCCGGCTGAAGCCGAGGACGTGACCCAGGAAGCCTTCGTCAAGGCGTACCGGGCGCTCGGGTCGTTCCGCGGTGACAGCGCGTTCTACACCTGGCTCTATCGCATCGCGGTCAACACGGCCCGCAACGCGATCGCCTCGCGACAGCGACGGCCCCTGGACTACGAGGCGGAATTGTCGGAGAGCGAGCAGTCGAACCTGGCCTCGCGGCTCCGGCACACGGACACACCCGAAGCCACGGCGCTCTCCGAAGAGATCCGGGTCACGGTGAACGACGCGATCGAGCAACTGCCCGAAGACCTGCGCACGGCGATCGTGCTGCGCGAGGTCGAAGGGCTGAGCTACGAAGAGATTGCGGCCGCCATGGATTGCCCTGTGGGTACCGTACGGTCGAGAATCTTCCGCGCCCGCGAAGCGATCGACCGCGCCTTGAAACCACTGCTCGACTGATGCTGACAGCCCGAGGCTGAAATGACCGACCAGATTCGTGAACAGCTTTCGGCGTTGCTCGACGGGGAACTTCCCCGCGACGAGATCGGCCTGCTCGTGCGCCGGCTCGACCGCAACCCGGAGCTGCGGCGGACGTTCGGTTCCTATGCACTGATCGGCGAAACGCTGCGTGCACCGGGCGGCCGCATCGCCAGCACCGGGTTTGCCGCTCGCGTCGGTGCGGCGATTGGCGGCGCCGCCGACGCGGCGCCCGCCGTGCACGAAGTACGTCCTGCGACCAGCCACCACGCGGCCTTCTGGAAGCGTCCGGTGGTGCGCACGGCGCTCGCCGCCAGCGCGGCCGCCACGGCCGTGCTGCTGTTCCGTCCCGATGCGGGCAACGAGCAGGTGGCGGCAGAAGTGTCGCCGCCGCACGTCGTCGACAGTCCGCGGTATTCGCCCACGCCTGCGCAGGCGCAGCGGCTCGCGAGCTACATGGTCGCGCACAGCCAGTTCTCCACGCCGATGGTCCGTCGCAACGTGCTGACGGGCCTGCTCGCGGCCGACCCAGGTCTCACCCACGTGTCGTACGACATGGGAGAGGCGAACTGAATGAGGGTGGCGGAGGCCTGGTTCCTGGCCTGCCTTCTCGCGCTGCCTCTGCAGGCCGCGCAGGCCCAGTCGGACGATGCCCGCGACTGGCTCGAGCGCATGTCCGAGGCGCTTGCCAGCCGTAACTACGACGGGCTCTTCACGCACAGCACGACTGGCCGGACCGAGTCGATGCGCATCGTGCACCGGGTCGAGAAGGGACGCAGCCTCGAACGACTCGTCTCGCTCGACGGCAGTGGGCGCGAAGTCGTCCGCACGCGCGAGGAAGTGCACGCCTACCTGCCCGACCGCAAGGTCGTGCTGGTCGAACCACGCGGCGACGACGGCTCCCTGCTCAAGGCCCTGCCCACGCCGGGGCCACGGCTCGACAAGTACTACGACCTCGCGGTCCGCAAGGGCCACAAGATCCTCGGTCGCGACATCGTGCTGATCGACGTCCGCCCGAAGGACGGTTATCGCTACGGCTACCGGCTCTGGCTCGACGAGGAAACCGCGATGCCGCTGCGCTCCGTCGTAGGCGACGGCGCGGGGCGCCAGATCGAGCAGATCCTGTTCACGCGGCTCGAGGTCAAGGACAAGATCCCGGCCAGGGATATCGAGCCCACCGTCGATGCGACAGGGTTCCAGTGGATCCGCACGGACCGCAAGCTGGCTGCGATGCCGCAGCTGCCGGCCAACCACGGCTGGCGCCCGGTGCGCGTGCCGCCCGGGTTCCGTCTGGTCGCCAGCCGGCTGCAGGCCATGCCGGGCTCACCGATGCCCGCGCAGCACCTGATCTTCTCGGACGGCATTGCTGCGATCTCCGTGTTCATCGAGCCCGCGACGCCCGGCGGCGGGCCGCGTCCCCCGGAGGCTTCGAGCATGGGCTCGGCCAACGCCTATTCCACGAGCATCCAGGGCCACGTCGTGACGGCGATAGGTGAGGTTCCGCCCGCCACCGTCCGCGAGATCGCCTCGTCGGTCGCGCCGCTGAGCGCAGACCCGGCCTCGGCCGTGATGCCGGCCAGCGTCATTCCCTGAATTCGCCGCCCATGGCGCGGGTCGCGGGAACCGTCGTCGAAGTCCGCGACGGGCGGGCGTGGATCGAATGCGTGGCCGAGGCTCCCGCCTGCGGCGCGTGTGCCAGCGGTCGCGGGTGCGCGTGGGCGGCGCGCGCCG
>DASSJN010000115.1:0-16977 GCA_035691185.1 Steroidobacteraceae bacterium | reverse complement strand
CGCGTTGGACTTCACGTACTTGCAGACCTGCCAGGCGAACAGCAGGTCGTCGAGTTCCTGCGCCGAGGGCTCGCGTTTCGTCACGACCCGCAACTCGTCGGGCGTGACCATGCCGACGTCGCGCGTCTGCATGAGCAGGCCGCCGTTGACGCTGCGCAGGTCGAACCGGCTGTTGCTCGGCGTGAGCGGGCCGGTCACGAGCAGGCGCACGTTCTCCTTCTTCGCGCAGGCCTCGCGCGCTTCCGCGTCCAAGGACGGCGCGATGATCAACTCGACGAACTGCCGCTCGACGATCGCGGCGGCGGTCGCCGCATCGAGCGCGCGATTGAACGCAATGATGCCGCCGAAGGCCGAGGTCGGGTCCGTGCGATAGGCGCGGTCGTACGCCTCCCGGATCGTCGCGGCCACGGCCACGCCGCAAGGGTTCGCGTGCTTGACGATCACGCACGCCGGGGAGTCGAACTGCCGCACGCACTCGAGTGCGGTGTCGGCGTCGGCGATGTTGTTGAACGAGAGATCCCTGCCCTGCAACTGCGAGGCGGAGCCCACGCTCGCGCCCTGTGCGTCGCCGGCGGCGTAGAAGGCCGCCTGCTGGTGCGGGTTCTCGCCATAGCGCAGGTCGAGCCGCTTGCGGAACTGCAGCGGCAGCAGGTCGGGGAAGTCGCTGGCCGCGGCGCCGTTGCCGCTGGCTCGCGCGGCCTGCGCGAGATAGGAGGCCACCGTCGCGTCGTACTGGGCGGTGTGCGTATAGGCCTTCGCTGCGAGCCTCAGCCGGGTCGAGGGGCTGACGCCGCCGTTGCTGCTGCGGTCGATCTCCGCGAGGACCGGGCCGTAATCGAGCGGGTCGACGACGATCGCGACGCGGGCGTGATTCTTCGCGGACGCGCGCACCATCGCCGGGCCGCCGATGTCGATGTTCTCGATCGCGTCGTCGAACGTGCAGCCCGGCTGCGCGATCGTCGCCGCGAACGGATAGAGGTTGACGACCACGAGGTCGATGGGCTCGATGCCGTGCTCCTTCATCACCGCGTCGTCGACGCCGCGCCGGCCGAGCAGCCCGCCGTGGATCTTCGGGTGCCGCGTCTTGACGCGTCCGTCCATGATCTCCGGGAAGCCCGTGACGCTGGAGACGTCGACCGCGTCGATGCCGTCGGCGCGCAGCATCTTCGCGGTGCCGCCGGTCGAGAGGATCGTGACGCCGCGGCGGGCGAGTGCGTGTGCGAAGTCGAGCAGGCCTTCCTTGTTCGAGACACTGATCAGGGCGCGCCGGACCGAGTGGTTCACGCGTCAGCCCTCGATGCCGTAGACGCGAAGCTTCTTGCGCAACGTGCCTCGGTTGATGCCGAGGATGTCCGCCGCGCGGCTCTGGTTGCCGTCGGAATAGTCGAGCACCGCGCGGAACAGCGGCTCCTCGACCTCGCGCATGACGAGGTCGTAGAGGTGGCCGGGGGCGTGCCCGTTCAGGCTCGTGAAGTAGTCGTCGAGCGCCTGCTCGGTCAGCGATCGCAACGGCACGCTGCGTGCGCTGCCGTTGTAATGGTGGGAAGGCTTCGGCTCGCGCCGGGTCCTGGTGCTCTTCTTGCTACGCGCCGCCATGCCGGGCCGCCTCTCTGTGTTCTTCATCGTCGTCGTCGCCATCGCGGATCGCGCCGCGAGCGTCAGGCCGCCTCGGCGGGCTGCGCCTGGAGCGCGTCGAAATACGTCTGCACCCGCGCGATCTGTGCTTCCGGCGCAGTCGCCTGCATGATGGATTGCCTGAACGCCTGCGCATGCGGGCGCCCCGAGCAATACCAGCCGATGTGCTTGCGCGCGATCCTGACGCCAGGTTCGGCGCCGTAAAATTCGTACAAATCGCGCAGGTGCGCGAGCATGATATCACGCACCTCCGCCGGGGTCGGCGGCGCCGGCGCGATTCCCGCCAGATGGGATGCGATCTCGCGGAAGATCCACGGCCGCCCCTGTGCGGCACGGCCGACCATGACGCCGTCGGCACCGGTGTAGCGCAGGACCTCCACCGCTTTCGCCGGCGTATCGATGTCGCCGTTCGCGAACACGGGAATTCCCACGGAGCGTTTCACCGCAGCGATCGTTTCGTATTCGGCGTCGCCGTCGAAACGACAGGCACGGGTGCGGCCGTGCACGGCGAGCGCGCGAACGCCTTCCGCTTCGGCGATCCGCGCGATGCTCACGGCGTTGCGTCGATCGGGCGCCCATCCGGTCCGGATCTTCAGGGTCACCGGCACGTCCACCGCGCGCACGGTCGCGTGGAGGATGGCCGCCACGGTCGCCTCGTCGCGCAGCAGGGCCGAGCCCGCATCCTTGCTGCAGACTTTCTTCGCCGGGCAGCCCATGTTGATGTCGACGACCTGTGCGCCAGTGTCGACGTTGCGTCGCGCGGCCTCGGCCATCGCCTCGGCGTCACCTCCGGCGATCTGCACCACGCGTGGCTCGGGTTCGTCGGTATGGTCGCGTCGACGCCGCGATTCCCCGGTGTTCCAGAGGCGGCGGTCCGCCGAGATCATCTCGCCCGCGGCAAGCGCCGCACCGAGACGTCGGCACAGTCGCCGGAAAGGCAGGTCCGTGACGCCGGCCATCGGCGCCAGCAGCGCCCACCCTTCGAGCCGATAGGGGCCGATGGCGATGGCCGCGCGGCGGACGGGCACGGGCCCACCCGGCGTGTGGGGCGGCGCGTTCACCGGGAACCGGAGGCCTCGGGCGGCGATTGGGCGCAGCGCAGCGTGCCGATCTCTTCGCGCATGCAGACGTCGAGCCGATATCCGACTGCGTCGGTGCCGGCGGCGACGACGTCGAGTTCCGCCTCGGTCCTGGCGCCCGGTGCGAGCAGGCGCGAGGCTTGCGCCGAGTCGTTCAGGTATTCGGCCGGCTCGAAATCGCGGCGTGCCACCGTGCCGCCGAACCGATCTTCGAGTTCCAGCCGCAGCAATGGGAGCGGCTGAGCGAACCCCGCCCCGTTGCGCAGGCTTGCCCGCACGGTCATCTCGCCGTCGGCCGATGGAGCCGCTTGACTCGCGCCCCACTGGCGAACCTCGAACGCGGCCAGGTCCCAGTTCGGCGCCAGCGGACGACCGAGCCGAGCGTAGACGCCGCGGATCACGGGGCCGACGCTGGCGTCCCGCGCGAGGTCCTGCCGAAAGTGATGCATGAGTTGCGCGCCGAGCGCGATCGCGAGAACCAGCACGCCGATTCCCCAGGCCACCGCGGAGCCGCGTCGGTCCTCCCCGGCGGACCCGTCGCCGCCGTCGCCGGGCGTTTCCTCGACTGCGCCCGCGTGCCGCCGCAGGCGGAACGGCGCAATCGGTGGCGGGGTCGGGACAGGCGTCGCCGGTTCGCCGCGTGCAGCCGTCCCGGCTGCGCGCGCGTCTCGCTGCCCGTCGACCGGTACCGGTCGCGCGTCGCTGGTCTCCACTGGGAGAGTCACGGAAGCCTCGAGATCCGGCTCCCCGCGCAACACCTCGAACTGGTCGGTCGGATCGGGGTCCGCGGGTGGTGGCTGGCCGCCCGGCAGTCTTACGGCATCGCGTAGGGCCTCGTCGTCGACCGGCTCTCCGGTGTCGTCGACGATCTCCCGCAGCTCTTCGTCGAACTCCGGCAGGCCCTCGATGACCACGCGCTCGCCCTCGAGCGTGATGTCCTCGATCGCCTCGGGTTCGTGAACGAACACCACCGGGGCGCCGGTGGGCGGGGTCATCGTCGATGCGTCGAGGTCCTCCGCGACGCTTCGCGCCGACGCGGCGCGAGGCGCTTCATCGGCGTCGCCAGCATCGTTGGCGGAGAGGTCGCCCGCGCCGGCCGTGTCCTGTGTGGCCGTGCGTTCGGACGCGCGGGGAAAGCGCTTCTGCCAGTCGCGCGCGTCGATGAACACCTGTTCGATGTCGTCGGCCGAGAAGTGGAATTCCGTGGCGACTTCAGCGTCACCGCCTTCCGCGCCCGGTGCCGCGCCTCCGCCGGTCCCGGTGCGGCCGGGCGCATCGAACGCGGCGATCGTCGAACCGAGCATCGAGGGCGACGGTGAGGACTCGCCGTCGTCGGGTACCGTGTCCGTGAGGCGCTGCAGGGCGTCGAAGGCGCTGCCACAGCGGCCGCAACGCACCGTGCCGTGCGCGACCCGCAGCGCTGCCGCCGTCACGCGAAAGCGCGTCAGGCACTCCGGACACTGGGAATACATCGCTCGCTCGTTAACTCGCCGTCGCCGAACCGTCACGTGGGGAAGATGAACGTCGTCCTCGTCGCGGATCGGCAAGCGCGATCGACTGCTGGTCCCGGTGGGCGCTCGTCGGGTCGCGTCGCTACGCTCGCCGCAGGCCCGTCAGCAACCCCCAATCGTCACGCGTGCCGGTCAGATCGATATCAAACCACGGCCGGTAAGCCTCTGTCACGGCACCAGCCTGTTCGAGCAGCAGGCCACTGAGGGCGATGCGGCCGCCGGGCCGGACGAGCCCGGAGAGCCGCGGCGCGAGATCGACCAGCGGACCCGCGAGGATGTTGGCGACCAGCACGTCGACGTCGGCGGAATGTCCGCAATCCGGATCGTCGCTCGCCCGCAGGCGGTCCGCGACGCCGTTCCTGGCGGCGTTCTCGCGCGTCGCGATCAGCGCCTGCGGATCGATGTCCATGGCGACCGCGTGCCTGGCGCCGAGCTTGAGCGCGGCGATGGCGAGGATGCCCGAGCCACAGCCGTAGTCGATCATCTCCGCACCCGTCAACCAGTCCGAGGCGCCCGAATCGAGCCATTCGAGGCAGAGCGCGGTCGTCGCATGGGTGCCCGTGCCGAACGCGAGGCCCGGGTCGAGCTCGAGCAGCACCGGCGTAGGCGCAGGTCTGCGGTCGTCGCTCCCATGCCCGGGCCGGTCGTCCGAGGTCGGCGGTCGCTGGCCGCCGGGGCACACCCACAGACGCCGGCCGAATCGCATCGGCCGGAAGTCCTTGAGCCACTCGCGCTCCCACGCACGGTCGGCGACGGCCTCGAGCTTCGACTTTTCCGCGATCAGCAGCGGATCGAGGCCGGGCGTTGCGCCCAGCGCGGTGCGCACGCCCACCATGTCGGCGTCGGCCGGGAACACGGCATTCACGACCACGGTGGGCCACAGGGGCATCGCGCCAGGCGCGGGCTCGAGCACGGGATCGTCGGCGGCGTCGAGCAGCGTGACGGAGAGAGCGCCGAGCGCGAACAGGGCGTCCTCGTACGGTTCGGGATTGCGCGCGCCGATGTCGAGCGTGAACTGCAGGAACGGCATGGGACAGAAGGGGATGGGGGATAGGGGATAGAGGATAGGGGATAGGGGATAGTGAAAGATGCGCCATTGGCACAGTTTGTCTGGGCGCGCAGCGCCTCTTGCACTATCCCCTATCCCCTATCCCCTTTCTTCCTACTTCAGCCCGAGCCGCCGCTCGAGGTAATGAATGTCCGTGCCGCCGGCACGGAACGCCGCATGCTGGAAGATCTCCTGGTGCAACGGCACGTTCGTCTTGATGCCTTCGACGACGATTTCGGTCAGCGCGTTGCGCATCCGGGCGATCGCCGTGTCGCGATCCTCGCCGTGGGCGATCACCTTGGCCACGAGCGAGTCGTAGTGGGGTGGCACCGAGTACCCCGTATACAAGTGACTGTCGACGCGGATCCCCGGGCCGCCCGGCGCGTGCCACAGCCTGACCGGGCCCGGTGACGGCGTGAACGTCTTCGGGTCCTCGGCGTTGACCCGGCATTCGATCGCGTGGCCGCGGATCTGCACGTCGTCCTGCGTCCACGGCAGGCGCTCGCCTGCGGCGAGCCGCAGCTGCGACTTCACGAGGTCGATGCCCGTGATGAGCTCCGTCACCGGGTGCTCGACCTGGATGCGCGTGTTCATCTCGATGAAATAGAACTCGTCGTCCTGGTACAGGAACTCGAGCGTGCCGGCGCTGCGATAGCCGATCTCGGCGCAGGCGGCCGCGACGCGCTCGCTCATCGCGCGCCGCTGCTTCGCCGAGAGACCCGGCGCCGGCGCTTCCTCGATGATCTTCTGGTGGCGGCGCTGCATCGAGCAGTCGCGCTCGCCGAGGCAGATCACGTTGCCGTAATGGTCGGCGAGCACCTGGAACTCGATGTGGCGCGGCTTCTCGAGGAATTTCTCCATGTAGACCTGGTCATTGCCGAACGCCGCGAGCGCCTCGGCGCGCGTCACGCCGACCGCGTGCACCAGCGTCGCGTCGCTGTGCACGACGCGCATGCCGCGGCCGCCGCCACCACCCGAGGCCTTGATGATGACCGGGTAGCCGATGTCGTTCGCGATCCGGAACAGGTCGTCGGGGTCGCTGCCGAGCGGCCCGTCGGAGCCGGGCACGCAAGGCACGCCTGCGGCCTTCATGGCTTTGATCGCGGAGACCTTGTCGCCCATCAGGCGGATCGTCTCGGGCCGCGGCCCGATGAACTTGAAGCCGCTTTTCTCGACGCGCTCCGCGAAGTCCGCGTTCTCCGACAGGAAGCCATAGCCGGGGTGGATCGCGACGGAGTCGGTGACCTCGGCCGCGCTGATGATGGCGGGCATGTTGAGGTAACTGTCCCGCGACGCGGGCGGGCCGATGCAGACGGTCTCGTCCGCGAGCAGCACGTGCTTCAGCGTCCGGTCCGCGGTGGAGTGCACCGCGACGGTCTTGATGCCGAGCTCGCGGCAGGCGCGCAGGATGCGCAGCGCGATCTCGCCGCGGTTGGCGATGACGACCTTTTCGAGCATCGTGGTGTGTCCGTGCCGGCGGTGTCGATTCGGGCGAACGGGCGCGGGTGGTGCGCGTGCGAGCGCTATTCGATGACGAACAACGGCTGGCCGAACTCGACCGGGTCCCCGTTCTTCACGAGCACCGAGACGATCTTGCCGGCCTTGTCCGACTCGATCTGGTTCATCATCTTCATCGCCTCGATGATGCAGAGCACGTCGCCGGCCTTGACCTCGCTGCCGATGTCCACGAACGGCTTCGCGCCGGGGGAGGGAGCGGAGTAGAACGTGCCGACCATCGGCGCGGTGACGACCTGGTCCGGATTCTGGGCCGCCGCGGCGGGTGGAGCTGCTGCAGCCCCGGCCGTCGACGGAGCCGCAGGCGCGGCCGCTGGCGCAGGCGCGTACTGCATCTGCATCGGATGGGACGGCATCATGTGCATGGTCGCCATGCCGGTGGGATGTCGGCTGATCCGCACGGATTCCTCGCCTTCCTTGATCTCGATCTCGGCGACGCCGGTCTCGTCGAGCAGCTCGATCAGTTTCTTGACCTTGCGGATGTCCATCGTCTGGCGACCCCCGGTGGATTCAGCTGGGCAGCGGCGTGCCCGGCTTGCCGGCGAGTTGCTGGCAGGCCGCGCGCAGCGCGAGTTCGTAACCGACCGCGCCGAGACCCGCGATGGTCCCGACCGCGATGTCGGAGAAATAGGAGTGGTGCCTGAACGGCTCGCGCGCATGCACGTTGCTCAGGTGCACCTCGATGAATGGGATCTTCACCGCGAGCAGGGCGTCGCGCAGCGCGACGCTCGTATGGGTGAAGCCCGCAGGATTGAACAGGATGAACGCCACGTGGCTCGCCGGCGCCTGGTGGATGCAGGTGATCAGCTCGGCCTCGGAGTTGCTCTGCAGCGCGGTAAGCCGGTGACCGAACTCAGCGGCGAGCTTGGCCGCGCGCTCGTGGATCTGCTCGAGCGTCACCTGGCCGTAGAGGCCCGGTTCCCGGCGGCCGAGCAGGTTCAGGTTGGGCCCATTCAAGAGCAGGATGTGCGCCATGGCCGCCGGTCGGAAGGACGTGGGGCGCGCAGTCTACCCAGATCTGTCGCCCGGTTGCGACATAAATCTTCGTGCGATCGACGCTTTTACCGGCGTTTTCGGGTCAATCCCGGAAAATGCCCGCGCTCGCGGAACGAGCGAGATCCTATTTGCGGAGCAGGCCTTCGATCACTGCGCGGGCCTCGGCCGGGGTCTGTTCCCCGGCGTTCACGGCGGCGACCTCGTCCAGGATGAGGTCCGCGACGCTCGCGGACAACTCACCCATCTGCGCGGTGACGACCCGTCCCTTCCGGTCGGTGAAGATCGTGAACGGGAAGCCGATCGCCTCGACGCCGAAGGCGGCCGCCGCGTCGAGCGCGTCCTGCTCCCCGATCAGCAGCGGGTACTCGATCTGCATCTCGTCTGCGTAGGCGAGCACTTTGTCGCGAAAATCGACGGCGATCCCGACGACTTCGAAGCCGTCCGCTGCGCGATCGCGCGCGATCTGCTGCAGCAACGGGATCTCCCGCCGGCACGGCGCGCACCAGGTCGCCCAGAAGTTCACGACCAGCGACTTGCCCTGCCAGTCCTTGAGCGAGCGTAGCTTGCCCTCGCGATCGGCCAGTTGGAATTCCGGCACCGTTTCGGCGAGTCGCGGCGGTGATGCCTGCGGCAGGACGCCCTCCGGTGCAGCCGTGAGCGCCGGCACTGCAGGCGCGACCTCGCGCCCAAAGAACCAGTATCCGGCCGCCCCCGCCAGGCTGGCCGCGCCCACGATGGCTGCCCAGGCCACCCGGTTCATGCGCCGGGGCCGTCGCCGAACGCGGCCTCCACGTGCGCCGCGAATTCCTCCGCCCTCTTGAAGCCGACGACCCGGTACTCGGGCCGTTCCGTGCCGTCGACGCCGAAGAACAGGATCGACGGCGGACCGAGGATGCCGAATCGCTGCATCAGGGCCTGGTCGATCTCGTCGTTGGCGGTCACGTCCGCCTGCAGCAGCACCGCGTCGGCGACGGCGTGCTGCACGCCGGGGTCCGTGAACGTGTATTTCTCCATTTCCTTGCAGGACACGCACCAGTCCGCATAGAAGTCGAACATGACGGGCTTGCCGCCTGCCTGCGCCGCGGCGATTTCACGTTCGAAGTCCTGGACGCTCTTGACGCGCTTGAACGCGACCCCGCCGTGGGCCGCGCCGCCCGCGCCGGCGGTCGTCGAGGACGGCACGCCGAGGCCGGCAAGCGGCTGCAGCGGGTCGTTGCGTCCCGCGAGCGCGCCGACCAGCAGGATCACGCCGTAGACCACGGCCAGTGCGCCGACGCCACGACGCACCAGGTCGAAGCCGCCCCTGCGTTCGCGACCGCCGCGCGCGAGCAACACGAAACCGCTGACGAACGCGAGAGCCGCCCAGAGCCCGAGCGTCACTGGCCCCGGCAGGATGCGGCTCAGCATCCAGACCGCCACGCCGAGCAACATGACGCCGAACACCTGCTTGACCGAATCCATCCAGGCACCCGCCCGCGGCAGCAGCTCGCCCGCCGAGGCGCCCACGAGCAGCAACGGTGCGCCCATGCCCAGGCTCAGCGAGAACAGCGCGGCGCCGCCGCGGAACACGTCGCCGCTCTGGCCGATCACCGCGAGCGAGGCGACGAGCGGAGGGGCGACGCACGCGGTCACGATCAGCGACGACAGCGCGCCCATGATCGCCGTGCCGAGCAACGTGCCCTGTTTCTGCCGGTTGCTGAGGCGTGCGACGCGCTCCTGCAGCCATCCGGGCACCTGCAGATCGTAGAGCCCGAACATGCCGAGCGCGAGCCACACGAACAGCGCCGCGAACAACGCGATGATCCACGGCTGCTGGAAGAACGCCTGCGCCTGCTGGCCGGCCGCCGCGAACGCAGCGCCCGCCACCGTGTACGTGAACGCCATGCCGAGCACATACGCGAGCGACAGCGCGAAGGCGCGCCCGCGCGGCACGGCTTGCCCGTTGCCGGCACCGACGATGATGCCCGACAGGATCGGCACCATCGGCAGCACGCAAGGCGTGAACGCGAGCAGCAGTCCGAAGCCGAAGAACGTGGCGAGCACCGCGAGCAGGTTGCCTTCGCGGATCCGCTGCGCGAGCGCGTCCTGCTCGGACTGCATCCGCACGCTGCCCTGCGGTGCCGCGAGGCTCGCCACCGAACCGTTCGCCGCAGAGCCGAGCGTCACCCGGACGGTCTTCTTCGTCGGCGGATAACACAGGCCCTCGTCCGCGCATCCCTGATACGTGACCTCGATCGGCAACTCCGTCACGCCCTGTGCGGCCGAGACCGGCAGGTCGGCGAGCATCTCGCCACGGAAGACGACCTGCTCGCCGAAGTACTCGTCGAACTGCGATTCTCCGCCCGGCGCCGACATCTGCCCGAGTTGCACGTCGGCAGTGGTCGTCGTCGCCTTCGTCTTGTCACGATAGAGGTAATAGTCGTCGGCGATGTCCCAGCGCAGCCGCACGAGATCGCGCGCCGGGCTCGTCGCCGAGAACACGAATGCCTGGTCGACCGGCAGGAAATCGGCGTCCGACTTGGCGCCGCTGCCACCCCCCAGCAGCGAACGCAGATCGAGTCCCTTGCGGCGCGGCGGTTCGGGAGCCTGCGGCGCGACGTCGGTGCCGGCTCGATCGGCGGCCGCCATGGCCGCGGGCTCGGCCTCGCCGACCCCCTGCGGCCAACGCACGCGCATGGGCCAGGCCTGTGGCGGGTAGCAGAGTCCGGCGTCGGCACACCCCTGCAGCTTGAGCTTGAACTCGAAGTCCTGCGGCTTGCCGTCCGCGAACGTGACCGGGACGCCGACCTCGGCCGCGTCGCGATAGATCACCTGCCGGCCGAAGAACTCGTCCTCGTGGTCGAGCCCGACCGGGAGCGCCGGCTTGCCGAAGGCGACGCCCGGCGTCGTCGGCTCGAAGCCGAGTTTGTCGCGATACAGGTAGTAATCGGGCGCGACCTCGAAGCGTACGACCAGACGACCGGCCTCGACCGCGGTCGCTACCTTGTACGCCGAGCGCACCGGCAGGAAATCCTGTGCGGGAGCGGGCCGCGCCAGCGTGGCGAGCAGCGGCAGGAGCAGATAGGGCCAGGGGAACAGGCTCCGTCGGGCCTGCGGGATCGTGGTCGGTCGCATGGGGCGGGTCTGGGCGTCCGTCTGGGTCCGGGAACGGGCGGAGGGTCGTCAGGTTCCGTCGGCCGGGTCGTGGCCGCACGGGTGGGCAACCCAGTCCAGGTAGGGACGATGCCCATCCTCCACGCCGACTGCGACGACCTCCGGGAGTTCGTAAGGGTGCGCGGCGACCAGCGCCTCGCGCAATGCGGGGAATCGCAAGGCCGTCGTCTTGATGATCATGAGCACTTCGTCGTCTGCCTGCACGGCGCCCTTCCAGAGGTACATGGACCGCACGCCGGGCACGATGTTCACACAGGCCGCATGACCCGCCTCGAGCAGCATCCGGGCCAGGCCGCCGGCGACCGACCCGTCTGGGCAGGTGCTGAGAACCACCAGAAAGTCCTTGTTGGACAACGCTTTATGCCTCACTGTCTGCCGGCAGGCCTCGCGGGTGCGGCGGGCCGCGGGCGGGCGACGGTCGCGGCGGGCGCCGCGCCACCTCGTCCGCCGCGGTCAAAATATATCGGTACCGGTCTGGCCGCGCCCCTTGAAAAGGTCGGCGTGCCGCCTATTATTAGCAGCCACCTCGGGTGAGTGCTAATTGGCACACACCCGAACTCCCCCAACAGTCTGAACAAACCAAACGGAGTTTGTAGCAATGGCTGACAAGTTGAAGATTCGCCCGCTTCACGACCGCGTGATCATCCAGCGATTGGATGCCGAGACCCGCACCCCGGGCGGCATCGTGATCCCCGACAGCGCCGCCGAGAAGCCGATCCGCGGCAAGGTCGTCGCCGTGGGCAAGGGCAAGATCCTCGAGAACGGCACCGTGCGCGCGCTCGACGTCAAGGTCGGCGACCACATCCTCTTCGGCAAGTACAGCGGCACCGAAGTGAAGGTGGACGGCGAGGAATACCTCGTCATGCGCGAAGAAGACGTGATGGCGGTCCTCGAGAAGTAACCGGATCCGGAGAACACAGACATGGCAGCAAAAGACGTACGTTTCAGCGATGACGCCCGCACGCGGATGCTCCGCGGCGTCAACATCCTGGCCAATGCGGTCAAGGTCACGTTGGGTCCCAAGGGCCGCAACGCGGTGCTCGAGAAGAGCTTCGGCGCCCCCACCGTCACCAAGGACGGCGTGTCGGTCGCGAAGGAAATCGAGCTCAAGGACAAGTTCGAGAACATGGGCGCGCAGATGGTGAAGGAAGTCGCTTCCAACACCTCCGACGAGGCCGGTGACGGCACGACGACCGCCACGGTGCTCGCCCAGGCGATCGTGCGCGAGGGCCTGAAGGCCGTCGCGGCCGGCGCCAACCCGATGGACATCAAGCGCGGCATCGACAAGGCCGTCACGACGGTCACGGAGGACCTCAAGAAGCTCTCCAAGCCGTGCAAGGACCAGAAGGCGATCGCCCAGGTCGGCACGATCTCGGCCAACAGCGACGAGTCGATCGGCCGCACGATCGCCGACGCGATGGAAAAGGTCGGCAAGGAAGGCGTGATCACGGTCGAGGAAGGCTCGGGCCTGCAGAACGAGCTCGACGTCGTCGAGGGCATGCAGTTCGACCGCGGCTACCTCTCGCCGTACTTCATCAACAACCAGGCCAACCAGACGGCCGAGCTCGAGAACCCGTACGTCCTGTTGTACGACAAGAAGATCTCGAACGTCCGCGAGATGCTCCCGCTGCTCGAGAGCATTGCGAAGTCGGGCCGGCCGCTGCTGGTCGTCGCCGAGGACGTCGAGGGCGAAGCCCTCGCGACGCTGGTCGTCAACACGATCCGGGGCATCGTCAAGGTCGCGGGCGTCAAGGCCCCGGGCTTCGGCGACCGCCGCAAGGCCATGCTGCAGGACATCGCGGTCCTGACGGGCGGTGAAGTGGTCGCCGAGGAAGTCGGCCTGACGCTCGAGAAGGCCACGCTCGCGAACCTCGGCCAGGCCAAGAAGATCGTCGTGGAGAAGGAAAACACCACGATCATCGACGGCGCCGGCAAGGCGGGCGACATCAAGGCCCGCATCGCGCAGATCAAGCAGCAGATCGAGGAAGCGACCTCCGACTACGACAAGGAGAAGCTGCAGGAGCGCATGGCGAAGCTCTCCGGCGGCGTCGCCGTGATCAAGGTCGGAGCCGCGACCGAAGTCGAGATGAAGGAAAAGAAGGCACGCGTCGAAGACGCGTTGCACGCGACGCGTGCGGCCGTCGAGGAAGGCGTGGTCCCGGGCGGTGGCGTCGCGCTGATCCGCGCGCAGAAGGCGCTCGCCAACATGACCGGTGCCAACGAGGACCAGGCGATCGGCATCAAGCTGCTGTCGCGGGCGGTCGAGGAGCCGCTGCGCCAGATCGTCGCCAACGCCGGTGAAGACGCGGCCGTCGTCCTGGCGAAGGTCAAGGACGGCAAGGGCACGTTCGGCTACAACGCCGCCACGGGCGCCTACGGCGACATGCTCGAGATGGGCATCCTGGACCCGACGAAGGTCACGCGCCTCGCACTGCAGAACGCCGCATCGGTGGCGGGCCTGCTGCTGACGACCGAAGTGATGGTCGCCGAGTCGCCGAAGGACGACGAGCACAAGCACGGCGGCATGCCCGACATGAGTGGCATGGGCGACATGGGCATGTAATTGCTCTCACCTCTCCCGGTCCGCCGGGAGAGGTCGGCCCGCAGGGTCGGAGAGGGCCGTCGCTCTCGACAAGGCGGCGGGTGCAAGCCCGCCGCCTTCTTCAACGGCATGGCAAGATGCCGGCCATGCAACTGGCCTGGCTTTCCCTCGCGATCGCGGCGACGGTCGCCTATCACGTCGTCCTGAAGCTGACGCCCGCAGGGGCGAACCCGTTCCTGTCGCTCATGGTGACCTACGGCGTCGTCACGCTGCTGTTCGCCGCGGCGCTCGCACTCGGCCCGGGACCGTTCGACTGGCGCCAGGAGTTCCGGGCGCTCAACTGGACCGCGCTCGCGCTCGCCGCGAGCATCGTCGCGCTCGACCTCGGCTTCATGTTCCTCTACCGCAGCGGCTACGACATCAGCCTCGGCGCGCTCGTGACGCAGTCGGCGGCCGCGATGCTCCTGCTCGCCGTCGGGGTGCTCGTGTTCCGCGAGAAACTGAGCCTCGCGAACGGCATCGGAGTGGTGCTGTGTCTTGCGGGGCTGTGGCTGGTCAATCGGAGGGGATAGGGAACAGGGGATAGGGGGCAGTGGAGCACGCCTCCGCCACTATCCCCTATCCCCTATCCACTTTCTGCTCTTCCTGGATGCGCCGCACGGTCCACCAGACCAGCGCGCCCACGACGGCGAGCATCGCCGCCATCAGCAGCGCCATCTTCGGCCCGGCCAGGCGCCATGCCTCACGCAATCCGAAGATCACGCCCACGGGCGTCGTCACGAGCAGGATCGGGCGGGCGATGCGCATCGCTCAGCGGCCCTCGCGCTGCTTCCAGCCCGAGGAGGGCATCGCGTCGAAGAACATCTGGACGCGGTGGATCAGGTTGTTACGGTCGGCCCACACGACCTGCTCGTCCAGACGCTCCATGCGGTCCGCCTCCGTCGCTTCCTGCTCCGCGCCGTGCCACAGCGGCGGCGGCGGCGGGGTCTTGCCGCGCTTTTCCGCCTCCTCGCTCAATTCCTGGTGGAGCCGTTCCCAGTAGCGCATCGTGGGGTAGGCGCGACCACGCAGCCGGTGATGGTCCAGCAGGCGGGTTGCGCGCGACGACTTGCGAATTCGGTCGGTGGTCATCGGTTCGCCTCGGCCGCGCCGTCCGGTATGCTGGATCCAATCGTACACGCGGGAGAAGCCGAGAGGGGCGGATGGACGACGCGCGTGAAGGCGAGCCAGTGCGATCCTTCCGCGAGGAGTACCGGCGACGGTACGTGCCTCCGCGCTATCGCGGCTCACTGCACCTGCTGTTCACGTTCGGCGTCGGCAGCGCGGTCATGGTCGCCTGCCTGCTGCAACTCGACCAGGTGCGTCCGCTCGAGTGGCTCGCGGTGCCGCTCACGGCTCTGTACGTCAACCTCGCCGAGTACTTCGGCCACCGCGGACCGATGCACCACAGGCGACGCGGCCTCGGCCTGGTCTACGAGCGGCACACCTGCCAGCACCATCGCTTCTTCACCGCGGGCACGATGCCGGTCGACACGCTGCGCGACCTTCGCGCCGTGCTGTTCCCGCCGGTGCTGATGACGTTCTTCGTCGCGGCGTTCGCGCTGCCGGCGGCGCTGCTGCTAGCGTATTTCGCGTCGCCCAACGTGGCCTGGCTGTTCGCGGCGACGGCACTCGCCTATTTCCTGAACTACGAGTTCCTGCACCTCGCCTATCACCTGCCGCCGCGCTACGCGGTG
This sequence comes from Steroidobacteraceae bacterium, assembly GCA_035691185.1. Lineage (GTDB taxonomy): Bacteria > Pseudomonadota > Gammaproteobacteria > Steroidobacterales > Steroidobacteraceae > RPQJ01. The sequence continues at coordinate 1,762 of DASSJN010000115.1, read as the reverse complement.
GCCCGGTGGCCGCTGGTCGGCCGGCTCAAGCGCCTGCACGAAACTCACCACGATCCCCGGCTGATGGCGAGCTGCAATTTCAACATCAGCTATCCGCTCGGCGACTGGCTGTTCGGGACGTTGCACCGCGGGCCGCGCTGAGCCGGCGCGCTCAGCGACGCCAGTACGCCACCTGCTTGCGATTGCGCCACAGGCCGTCGGCCGCGTAGATCACGAGCGCGGCCCAGATGAACACGAACCCGATGCCGCGTTCGCGCGTGAACGGTTCGTGGAAGATCCAGACCCCGAGCAGGAACTGCAGCGTCGGTCCGATGTACTGCACGAGCCCGACGGTCGACAGCGGGATGCGTCGCGCGCCGTACGCGAACAGCGCGAGCGGCAACGCCGTCACCAGGCCGCTCCCGATCAGCAGCGCATCGATGTGCGCCGGTGCATGGCCGAGTGCGCCGCTGCCCCGCGACTCGAGCCAGAGCAGGCAGCCGAGCGCGAACGGCGCGAGCAGCAGCGTCTCGGTGGCGAGGCCCGGCACGGCATCGACCGCGACGATCTTGCGGATCAGCCCGTAGAGCCCGAAGCTGGCGGCCAGCGCCAGCGCGATCCATGGCGGGCGGCCGGCGACGATCGTGAGGTATAGCACGCCGACGACGGCCAGCCCGACGGCGAACGTCTGCGAGCGGTTCAGCCGCTCGCCGAGCACCAGCACGCCGAGCACGACGCTGAACAGCGGATTGATGAAATAGCCGAGGCTCGAGTCGATGACGTGACCGTTGCCGACGGCCCAGACGTAGATGAGCCAGTTGACGCTGATCAGCGCGGCAGTGGTCACGAGGCGTGTCCGCACCTTGCGGTCCGCGAGCGCGGAGCGCACCGCGCCCAGTTCGCCGCGCACGGCGAGCCATGCGAACACGAGCAGGCAGCACCAGACGATCCGATGCGACATGATCTCGAGTGCGGACAGCGCCTGCAGCGGCTTCAGGTACAGCGGCAGTACGCCCCAGATCGTGAACGCCGAGACCGCCGCTGCCAGGCCGGTGCCCGACCCGGCGTGGGGATCGGTCGAAGTGGGCGGAGTGGAGGCGGGGCGGGCCATGGCGGCGCGCATTGTTGCAGAAAGACCGCGGGGTCGGCGCGACTCGGCGCTACGCCGCTCGTGGAAATCCCGGAGCGTCGGCCCGCACGCTAACCGGCAAGCTGCCTGGCATGGAGAACGGGCTCGTCCGCGGACGACTGCAGCGCGAATGGCGCACGATGCAGGCGATGGTGCAGATCTATTGCCGGGGGAATGCGCACGCGCGCACGGCCGATGGCGACCTGTGCCGGGACTGCGCGGGGTTTCTGGGATACGCGGCGCGCCGGCTGGAGAAGTGCCCCTACGGGCCGGCCAAGCCCACCTGCGCGAAGTGCCCCATCCACTGCTACAAGCCGCAACCGCGCGAGCTCGCGCGGCAGATCATGCGCTATTCGGGTCCCCGCATGATGCTGCGACATCCCTGGTTGAGCATCACGCATTTCGCCGACAAGGCGCGTCGAGTCGAGCACCCGATGACGGCGCGCCGGGAACGGCGCGGCGGCGGACCGCCCCGCGCCTGAAAGGCGGCGTCAGGCGGCGCGGTCGGCCTGCTGGTCGGGCTCGCCTTGCGCGTGCGCGTCGTCGAGCAGGAATCCGTTGCGCGGACGCCATTGCAGCTGCTCGCGCTTGCGGCGCAACGCCTCGGCCTCGACGTCGTCCACGAGCCGGGCCCGCGGTGAGAGTTCGAGGCTG